>JAYYRF010000575.1:0-7940 GCA_036127535.1 Myxococcota bacterium
AAAGGCGTGAAACAAGGCCTTGGTACCGAAACGAGCGATTAAAGAGGCCTGCAAAGCCAAAGCCAGCCGTTCTACAATTCGTCGGGCCTGAAAAACCATGTTTTCGCGTGATTTCAAATCGTTCTGCAACGCATCCAACTCCCGATCTAATATCGAACTGACTCCTCTCGCTTTTTCAAGCTCGGACCATAAAGATGCAAATGCGTCGGGTGCCTTGTGTATCGTTCGGAGTATATCCAAACAGATCACATTGCCCGAGCCCTCCCAAATCCCATTCAAAGGAGCCTCTCGATACAACCGAGGAAGTATGGATTCTTCGATGTATCCCGCTCCCCCCAAACACTCCATCGCTTCGTTGACAAAATAGGCACATCGCTTGTTGCTCCAATATTTTGCGATTGCCACTGCGAGCCGCGCAAAGAGTGTATCTTTTTCATCATAGGCACGTGCGACACGGAAAACCATCATCAAGTTCGCTTCGTACTCTATACACAGATCCGCTAAAACGTTTTGCATGAGAGGCTGATCGATCAAATAGCGACCGAATGCTTTGCGATGCCTAGCGTGATGGAGCGCCTCGGTCAATGCTCGTCGCTGTAAGCCAACCGCCGCCACCGCGCAATCCAACCGCGTGTGATGAACCATTTCAATAATCGTTGGTACGCCGCGTCCCTCTTCCCCAATGCGACGAGCCCATGTTCGGTCATACTCGATTTCAGCCGATGCATTGGAACGGTTGCCCAGCTTGTCTTTTAAACGTTGGATATGCAATCTATTTCGCTTCCCTTCTGGTGTTACGCGGGGAACAAAAAAGCACGTTAGTCCTTTTTTCGTGTAGGCCAGCGTCAAGAATGCATCAGACATGGGGGCAGAGCAAAACCATTTATGGCCGCGTAGATGGTATTGCTCACCTTCGAGCAAGGTTGCCTGAGAACTATTGGCGCGCACATCGGATCCCCCCTGCTTTTCGGTCATCGCCATTCCCATGGTAATGCCCTTTTTTTCTGATATCGGTAAAAATCGAGGGTCGTACTCGTTAGAGAGAACTTTTGTACGAACCTCATCCGCCCAGGCTCCATGACCTTCCAGTGTAGGAGCCACCGCATAGGTCATCGTCAAAGGGCAGCAGCAACCCGCTTCCACCTGCGTCAAAAGATATTTCATCGCAGAATGAACGACATGTCCGCCCTTTGGTAGCGTCCATGCCAAAGAGTGAATGCCGCTCTCTTTGGCAAGCCCCATTAAAGAATGGTACGAAGGATGAAAACGAACCTCATCGATACGATGGCCAAATCGATCAAAAGGGTGAAAGGTCGGCGCATGCACATTGGCCAGTCGACCGTGCTCTCGGTATGTTTCACTTCCCAAAACCGAACCGAATTGCGAAAGACGCTCCTCTTGACTTCCTCCCCCTTCTCGTCGCACACTCTCCCGAAGAGGAAGATCCATCATATACAGGTCAATCGAAGGGAGAAAAGGGACTTGGTTCTCAACAGTGTGTGTATCTAACTCTCTCTGCGGTTCAATCATAATGCCATCCTCTTTGGAAACGGTTAAAGGTCTGAAAAATTGTTTTACCCAAAAAGGTCGTTATGTCCAACAGCATTCATCAATATTACGGTACCGCGCAAGCTGCGATGTTTCTCGGCGGTCTCATCGGATTCACCGAGGCCTCTTGGCTATTGTATACCACAGGTGCACCCGATATGCTCTCCCCTTTCTATGCCGTTGTTTTATATGGTTTAATCGGGCGCATGTTCGGCAAATTTACAAGCCTCGCCATCATCGTTATCAAACCGAAGAGACTCGAAAATAAACAACTGGGAGCGGCCGCCCTTAGCACCTTCATTCCCATGGGTGGCTTCATATTGTTTTATCAAATCCGGAAAGTGGTGTTCGCAGAGCAAATGCCACCAATTTGGGCCTTGGGTCTTATATTGCTCTCGATCGCTGCATTGTGCGCACTGGGATTTGTAGGATCCCTCAATCGTTTTTTCACCACGTGGCGTTCAACAGGCCTTTTTGTCTTACTCGCCCTGTTCAGCTTTATCTCTTGGAAGAGCCAGGCGACACAAAATGCTGCGTTTCAACACGATTTTGGTAAGCCCGTTCCGCAGAGTCTGCAAGATAAACCGAATGTAATATTCTTACTCATCGACACACTTCGGGCCGACCATGTGAATGCGTACGGAAAGATAGACATTCGCACACCAAACATGGATGCATTGGCCAAAGACGGGCTTCTGTTCGAACAATGCTATGCCCAAGCATCTTGGACGCGCCCGAGCGGTGTATCCATGTTTAGCAGCCGAATTCCTTCCGGTCACAGTACCCAAATCAAAGCCGCCGCCGCACCGAATGAAGCAGAATTTTTTACGGAGGTCTTACAAAAATCCGGTGTGACGACCGCTGGACTCGCCAACAACATCAACCTGACCGCAACGTTTAATCTCGACCAAGGATACGATGCGTTTATGTATACCGAGCCCAAATATCCACTGTGGGGAAGCGAAAGTGTATTTGGATTAACTTTCTACAAGGTTCTCGAAAAGCTACTCGACAAAATCAAAAGCAACAACGCGCGCTCCGTTTATAACTACTATCAGCCAGCAACCGTACTCTTCGATTACGCCAAGAGTTTCCTAGAGAAGAATAAGAATAGCCGCTGGATGCTGTACCTTCATTTGATGGAACCCCACGATCCATACTTCGCTCATCCGGTATTGTCTGGTGGTACGGAAGAGTATTCCGGAGAAGCATACGGCCGAAAAGGAAATGAGACGCCTGACCCCGCGGATTTGTCCAAAATCAAAGACCTCTATCGACAAGAGGTAGAGTACATGGATCAAAAAATCGGCCATTTTATCGAGTGGTTGAAGACGGAAGAGCTCTATGAAAATACCATGATTATTCTGGTCTCCGATCACGGAGAGGAATTTATGGAACACGGACATTTTTGGCATGGAACATCTTTATATGACGAAGTTCTTCATGTTCCTCTCATCATCAAAACCCCTCAAAAAGGGATCAAAGACAAGCGAATTCCATGGCAGGTACGCAGCATAGACATCGCTCCCACCATTACCAGTGCCCTCGGGTTGGAGAGTCCCGCCGAATGGGAAGGAAAAGATCTAATCGGGGATGCTACGATCAAAGAACTCCAAAATCCAACCCAAAATCTTAGCGAAGACTGCAACTCCAAACGGGAGTATAAAAGCGATCTCGATCGCATCGTCATCGCGGAAAATAACTTTGAAGGGAATATCTTATCGAGTATTCGGATGCGTAGCTTCAAATACATTCTCGCCAACGAAAATAACCCTCGGGGACTCGCCAAAGAAGAATTATACGATGTGCAATCCGACGTATCGGAGCAGAACAATCAAATCGGTCAAACGGGCTCTATCTGCGATCAGAGTATTCCAGAGCATACCGCGATTTTAAAGGCTGTACTGGGGGAAACGCTCAATGAAGCACTGCAAAATGCCGTGCAATCCGAAGGTGTCGAACTCGATGCTGCGACCGTCGAGAAAATGCGCGCCCTCGGATACATGAAATAACGCCTCAAAAGCATCCTCGGTCTTCCGGACAAAAAAGCTGGCTCCATCCTCGATGCTTCTTTCCCGCTATTTGTACCCATGTACCTTGGCAGGTTTGAAATTCAAATGGCTCAATGGGATCTACGGTAAAGACGGCGGCATCTTTTGACGGTGATTGGTAGAGACCTTTTTCCAATGGCTGAAACGAGAGTTGTTTTGCGTGCACCCAGCCACCCCAATTCGGATCGACCGATGCTGCCGGTCGCTCGTTTTCCGCAAATGCACGCTGTATAGATTCGACGCGCAACCAGTTTACCTCCTGCTCTACAATCCGAACAATCGGCGCACCATACTGCGTGGGGTACACCGGAGCCATCCCCAAAAAGGCATACTTTTCGCCAGGGCCTGCGTAAAAGCGCAACGAGTCCTTGGCATAGGTAAGCGTCCGGCAATTCGATACACCGCGCACGATCGAAGGCTCTTTCTGATCCAGCGAAACCGGCACTACCTCCGACAGGCATGTATGCCCATTCCCAGAATGGTAATCTTCAATTTCAAGGCGTATACGATAGACGCTCTCTTCTCCACAATTTACCGTTGGTATAGATAGATACTGCTTTTGCATTCGATCCAACACGCGAACAGACTCCGTCCATGCCAATTGATCGTCGATCCGCAACGTCATCTTCGCTTTTGCAACGCGATTAAATTGTGGAAAGATGGCTCGACTCTCCGCCAATCCGTTGATCAATACCAATCCATCGATCGACGCCTCACACGAAGATTGCAAGCTCAACCACTCTCCCTCTCCGCCTCCCTTTGCGCCTTCGCACCAGGCTGTTTTTGGCTGTGAATCCCCAGCTCGATCCGGTTCATGAACAATGGCACCTTCTGTGTAAAAAGAAGAAGCGTCACCGACGCGTAACGATCCCAATTCAAAAAGGGAAGCCAACGGCATCTCTCCAAAGGTGCGAATGCTTGGCGAAGCGTTTCGGCATCCTCCCCCCAAAACCAGTGCATACAACCAAAACATACAATATCCTACGGAGAGTGGAAATGGAATGTACCGTCCTCGCGCTGTGGAGTTCCTTGACGAGAAAGCTTTCCCGCACTCGGATGCACATTCGTAACAAACATCGTCTTATTCATCATAATCATTATGATTTCCGCTGCCTTTAAAATCGTTGGGAATGAGATAAACATATTGAACATCTCTCCCGTTGGTTATACTAATCTTTCGAGTGATTTATCCAGGTGTTCTTTATGATTCTATTGCTTTCTACCCTTCTTATGGCCACTCCTGAAGCGACCCCCGTTCAATTTAAATATCACATTCGCATGCTTCCCTTGCTCCGAATTAACCCCGATTTTGATTCTCAAACCGATGACAGTACGTGGCAAACGATGCAAAATATACGCTTAATGGCAACCGGAACATGGCCGGGTCTGGTGCTGTACGCATCGTTTCAAGATGCTCGAAGCTGGGGACTCGAAAACTCTCCGGTCGTATCCTCCGACGGTATCACCGGTCTTCACGAGGGCTATGCGCAAATTGGCTCTCGCGACAACCAATCTTTTTGGGTGCGCACCGGTCGTCAAGAATATACGATGCACCGCGGCATGATGATGTGGAATCGTCCTTGGAACCTCTACGGCATTGCCTTTAATGGGGTTCGCGCTCACTATGAGCAACAACGGTTTTCTGCGGATGCGGGTGTTTTTGTCTTGCAAGGTGCCGGTTCTTATACGACAACCTGTGATGACAGCGTACAAGACTGCAGCAATTTTAGCGCGGAAACCGTTTCCTCGATCGGTGATTTTTTGTTCCTCGCAGAAGCGGACATCGATCTACATCCCAAACTCAGACTCCAACCCTACTTTCTCGGTATACGACAAGGAGCGAGCGAAAGCGACCCCAACACAGATCGTATTGTTTTTTCCCCTTCTCTTCGCATGGAGGGAGCGTTTACCTCTGGGTTTAAATATATCTTCGATGGAGCCTATCAAGTGGGTAAAAACGGAGAGAGCGATCACTCCGCTTGGCGTGCACAAGCCTCTTTACTCTACAATATCGGAACCTATAAAACGTCGCTCTTCTTTGAAGAGAGAAGCGGTGACGGAGATCGCAGCGATGCTGTCGACAATGACTTTGAGCCTTTCTTTGGTGCGGGACATCGTTTTCGTGGGTTTGGTGACTACATCGGCTTAAAAAATGTACGAAATATTGGGGCGAGCGCGCAAAAAATCTTTAGCCCAACCTTGTCCTTGAAACTGGACTACCATTTCTTTCAGCTCAGTAACCCAACGGGAAGTTGGTTTGCTACGTCCGGTCAAAGCCGTGGAGTTGGTACCGGAGAAAACGCCAATCTCGGTCATGAAGTGGACATCGTTCTCGGCTGGAAACCGGTCAAAAACTGCTCCATTCAATTCACCCACGCGCATTTTATACCCTTTGGTGAAGGTGCAACAATCGAAGGTTCGGACACGTCCAGCGCAACCTATGCCTGGATGCGAATTGAACGCTAATGAATTAGTTCTCCGCTCCTGGACCACCGGTGTACCCCAAATCATTTTGCGATGCGTCGGCATCATTCCAAGAGTTGAAGAATTCCGGTCCGGCCCCCTCCGGAGGACCAGCATCGATGGCCGGCGAGTTCGGCATCAGTTGAAAATTGTCTCCCGCGGGATTCCCATCATCTATAAAGTTTTGGAAGAGCGGATCTCCTACTTGATTCAATCCAAAATTCGCGGATTCCGGAATCGAAAAACAATCGCCGGCTACAGGAAAGCACATCGAAAAACCGACCGACCCACCCGCACTCTCCGTAAGACTTATCATGCTGTTAACAGTTCCATAAGCAAATATATTTGCCCACATCCAATTTCCCCCCGCACTGGAGTCCACGTCGATAAAAACGGCTGAACCGGCACCCAGCGCAGCATTGTCTACCAAAGTATTGTTGGCCAAGATCCCCACTGCGCCCGCTCCCGTCATCGCAATCGCACCGCCGTCTTCATCCGAACGGTTTCCTTGAAAACGAGAGTTATGAATGATGTAGGGATCATTGCCATAGTCATGCACAAATAGCCCTCCTCCCCTTTGCGCCGCTTCGTTGTTGACGAAACGAGATCGAGAAATGGAGAGAACGGAAGATTCTCCTGCGTATAATCCACCACCATTTTCCGATGCGTCATTGCTCTTGAAATAAACACCGTCCATCTCCGCCTGCACATTCTCCATGTATATCGCCCCGCCGGACAAGGACTCATTCGCCGTATAAGAAGAATCGATGGACTCGAACGTCGAATTTTTGATATAAATCGCTCCTCCAAGTCCATTCGACACGTTGTAGGAAAAAGCGCTGTCTCGGATCTGTAGATCGCCATTCTCAACATAAATTGCTCCACCGTTCGCAGCGGAGAGATTATCGAACACCACTACGTTATCCAACTCCAATCCTCCACCATCGACATACGCCATGGAACCAGGTTCACTTGTATCCCCACCAAACAGGGTTAACTTTTCCAAGTATAATGTAGAGTCTTCGTATATCCGGAAAGAGCGTAGACTACTCGGAAACGGTTTTATGGTCACATCTTCTGGGTAAGGAGCGCCACCAACCATCTGAACCAATCCACCTGCCCAACCGATGTCAACCTCGTGTACCCCCTCTGCAACCACCACACGTTTACAGAGATCGTCCAAATTCTCCAGTGCCCGACTAAGCTCGGTATACGGACTGGCAACACTTCCGTCACCAATTCCGGAAGCGTTTGAATCAAAGAATACCGGATAGGCAAGCGGATCTGCATCATTGCAATCACCACCACTTGGACAAACCGAATAACCGTCACCATCTTCGTCGATTTCGTCGATGCGACCGTTACAGTTGTTATCGATGTAGTCGCAAATTTCTAATCCACCGGCATAGGCTTCTGGCTCGTTGTCGTCACAATCTCCGTAGCAGGCACTTTGACCGTCTCCGTCGTTGTCTAAGAGATCCTCGACAATACCATTGCAGTCGGAGTCTTCGTCGTCGCAGATCTCTTCTGCGCCGGGATAGATCAGACTATCTTGGTCATTGCAATCCCCTGCACAGATCAACCAGCCATCCAAATCGATATCTCTCTCTTCCGGCGGCACTTCTGTATCACAGTCATTGTCCAAACCGTCACAAATCTCTTCTGCACCGGGGAAAACATCGGCGCGTTCATCATCGCAGTCTCCATCAGCGATGGAATAGCCATCACCATCTTCGTCGATAATCGAAGAGGAACCATGGCCAAACAGAGAGATGTAACTGATCGGATCAATGGTAGAAGAGGTTCGAAACTGCACCCGACCGGTGTAGTAATTGACCGTCGTCGGAGAAAAAATCACATTAAAGATTGCCCCTTCTC
>JAYYRF010000576.1:0-13638 GCA_036127535.1 Myxococcota bacterium
GAATCTTCTACCTTACCCTGTTTATTCGTATCAGAAAATACGTTTGGATGCCGAAAGATCATCTTGTCCACGATGCGTTGGCAGACGGAGTCGAGCGAAAAAAATCGTTGTTCGGTTCCCATTTGGATCAACATCAATACCACGAAGAGCAGGTCTCCAAGTTCTTCGTGAAGGGCATTGGGATCCTTGCTGTCCATCGCCTCTAATGTTTCATAGGCCTCCTCGAGAAGATACGGACGCATAGATGTGAAGTCTTGTGCTCTATCCCATGGACAGCCATCTTCGCTTCGAAGTATTCCAATGATAGATATCAGTTGATTGAGGGCTTTACTTGCCATAGGGTCTCCAAGAGTTTGCGTTGGCATCTTCGGTTTCTACGGACTGATAGAAATCAAACGCAAAGCGATGTTCTGTTTGCAAAGAAGATAAAACTTAAAAATAACTTTACATTACAAGGAAATTTTTACGGATATATTATTAGAGGAATAATCGGGGATTTCAATGCTTATCTATCTTTCTTTTTTCGCCTGTAACCAGGATAACAAAATCAACGACCAAAACATCGCTTCGGCAGAAGAGATCATTTCGTATCGTTTGGATTTGGAATCTCCGGAGTACGGCGCTTTTTATGGAGAGGGTCCTATTCCGGTTTCGGGGGTTATCTCGCCGCCGACGGCTGAGCTCGTGATCGAGGGAGCGATTGTGAATGTGGATCCTTTGGGGCGATTTTCCTATGAAGTACCCTTTGAAGATCCATCCAAGCGCTCATATCGCGTTGTAGACGTTGAGCTGCGAGAAGGAGAGTTGAAAGAGCGTGTTCCCGTCTTTGCCGGTAAGGATCCCAAAGAGACCTGGCCCGGAGGCTTGAGTGCGCGTTTACTTCCGGAGGGGCTTCGCATACTCGGCGAGTCGCTTGGCGGCCTAATAGATGAAAGCGGTTGGTCGGATTCCATCTCATCACAACTACCGGTTGCCGATCTCACTTGGTTCATACTCAATCCCGTTGGCGTCGTGCACGACCCAACGGTTGTCGCTTTGAACGGAGCCGAAGAGGGAGTCGCCGTCGACTTCTCGTTGCGCGGGGTTGGAATTGAATATGAAATCTCTTGGACGGACTTTGATGGTGTAGCACAGACCGAGCCTCTTTTCATGGTTTTTGATGAGATCGCCATCGGCGCGACGGCCGTACCCGAAATTGACGAAAATGGGATCTTGATTTTCACATTGGTCGAAGCGGATCTAACAATGGATTCACCCGATTTTCAATTTGGCGTACTGGAAGGTTGGGTCGCAGAATGGATTACCGATCAGATGTGGACTTGGATACTCGAACCGGTAATGGAAAACATCTTGGATACGATTTTAGCAGAGGTCGGATCGCTTGAGATCGGTGGCCCCTTCGCCTTTGAAACCGACTTGATGGGGGCTCCCTTGGGGCTCTCTTTGTACGATGTATATGGCGATCCGGATGGACTTGCCCTGGGACTCGAACTTCAAGTTGGAGAGTTGCAAGAGCAAGGGGCACAGGGACTCAAAATTCCAACGGAAACCGAAGCCCCCGATGCACAATTGGCCATCGGTTTACATGAAGGCTTGCTACAAGAATTGTTGGCCGGACAGCTTCTCTCCATGCTAAGCCAAGATTTGGATCTCGGTGGTGCTTTCGGTTCTATTATTGGAAATGGCGTACTGGCACTTCCTGGTGGCGATGATGCGCCAGACGGTGATGGCTGGTGTCTATCTATCGCCCCTGGTTCCGCTTCGGTCGTGCGTCTACAGGAAGGAATCGCCCCATTGGCCTATTTATATCTTCCAGATCTCAACGTGAATGTAGGGATTAAAGACG
Organism: Myxococcota bacterium; assembly: GCA_036127535.1. Lineage (GTDB taxonomy): Bacteria > Myxococcota_A > UBA796 > UBA796 > UBA796. The sequence continues at coordinate 1,847 of JAYYRF010000576.1, forward strand.
GTTCCGACTGTGAAGACTGGTTGGTGGCCTCATTGGCTACGGAAATAGCCCTTGAGGTTTCAGATGGTTCTGTTTTGGGAATCGATATCGAAATGCCTGAGGGATCTTTGTTGTACTATGGCGCCGACGCAGACGAGTACGAAGAAGAAGAAGTCATTGCGGCCTTTTCAAGTTATTTGGAAACGATGCTGGGCTTGGTCGGCGGATTCGCAGAAATAGATTTGGGTGAAATGTTGGCCGGCTCAGAAGAAGGAGAGGGGATGGGACTTGGTAACGTCTCTTTGAACGTAGTCGACTCTCGAAGTCTATGGTACGACAACCCCGACATTGAAGGCTTATATGCTCTTTCCATTAATCTTTGGACAGAGTAATCTTAAGTATTTTACCGTTCTGACGAATGCGAATCCGAAATAAAGGGTTATATAAGGCGACAAGTCAGATTGGGAGAATATATGTTCAGAACTATGTTTATTGCAGTGTTGAGCTGCTTGCTTTTTTCGAGCACCGCTTTTGCCGGAGGAATCGGAATCGTTGATTTTCAAAAGGCGATCAACGAAGTTAAAGAGGGAAAAAGTGCGAAGAGTAAAATCGACTCGATGTTCTCACAGAAGCGCAGCGCGCTGCAGCAAAAAGAGAAGGAACTCAAGGATAAGGTTGCCGCATATGAGCAGCAAAGAAGTCTCCTTTCGCCGACGGCTCGACAAGAGCAAGAGCAAAGTCTCATGATGATGCAGCAGCAGCTCCAACAAATGTTGATGCAGTCCGAACAAGAAGTACAGCAAGTATACGCAAAAGAGATGGAGTCCCTAATTGGAAAGATGAAGGACATATCCGCATCGATCGGCAAAGAGAAAGATCTCGACCTGATTTTAGAAGCGACGGAAAGTGGCATTGTGTATAAGTCATCCTCTGTGGTTGATCTGACAAGCGATTTAATCAAGCGCTATGATGCGAAATACGGCGGGTAGCTTCTTTGCCTCGAACCTTGGAAGATATTGGACGCTTCCTTCAGTTGACGGTTCCGGCAAAGCACCGGAACATCGAAATTCGAGCGGTTGCGACACTTGAAGACGCGGAAGCTGGAGATATCAGCTTCTTTAGCAACCACCGCTACCGAGAGCATTTAAACAACACAGAAGCGAGTGCGGTGTTCATACGCGAAGGGGAGGCGGTTCCAGCAGGAACGATTGCTTTGCGCGTTGAGAATCCTTATTTGGCGATGGCGAGAGTGCGTCAATTCTTACATCCTTCTGATGAGGTCAAACCTCTGCGGTCCGAACGGGCTTACATCGCGAAAACAGCGAATATAGACCCCAGTGCTCGTGTAGAGGCCTTTGCGTGGATCGGAGAGAATGTCGTTGTCGGTGCTCACTCCCATATTGAAGCCCATGTCCGCATCGGAGACGATACATGCATAGGCTCTCATTGTCATATCCAGTCCGGCGTGTCGGTGCGAGCCGGTTCGATCATTGGAGACCGGGTAACGCTGCAGTCCGGATCCGTCGTTGGAACAGATGGATTTGGGTATGTACCGGAAGCGGATAACTTCAAAATCCCACATCGAGGCTTGGTCGTCATTGAGTCGGATGTAGAGATCGGAGCCAATGCGTGTGTGGATCGGGCTTCTTTTGGAGAGACCCGTGTTGGACGAGGTACAAAGACGGACAACCTGACACAAATCGCCCATGGTGTTCGCGTTGGTGCGCATACACTGCTCGTAGCCTTTAGTGGGATTGCGGGAAGCAGCAAGGTGGGCGAACGGGTTGTTTTGGCGGCGAAATCGGCTGTTCTCGGACATCTCGAAGTCGGTGACGGAACCATCTTGAGTGCGGGGACGATTTTGTCGAAGGATTCCCCTAAAAATAAGCGTTGGAGCGGTTTTCCCGCAATTCCACATCGGGATTGGCTGAAATCCGCCACCATTTTTCCCAAGCTTCCGATTCTTTGGAAAACCATACGAAAACCTTCTCTTTTACATATACATTCCTTCGAAAAAACAGAGGATGCTTGGCGCGGGGAAATTGAATTAAAGCGAAGAGAACTCGATCTGTTCTTAAGGCAAATAGAAGAGATATGGGGTGCGAAGACCTATCATTGGGAACGAATCATTTGTAAGGAGCCTCTGCCAATACAAGAGCCAGTCTCATTAAGCATTGACAGGACATCCGTCTCGCATGTACTGGTTCTGCAAAGGGGCAAGCATGTTTTTCTCGAAGCGGAGTTTTCCTGTGATACATGAGTCTTTGGTTCCGTCTGAGTGGATTGCCGTTTCTCTATCGCGTGTACGCGGAAAAGGGGAATGGAGTGAAGGAGGATTTGAAAGTCTAAGCGAAGAAGCACCAATTATTTACTCTCAACTCGAATTGATGCGACACCGTATGCGTTTGCGAGGAGATTCGGTTGAAATCTACCAAAATGGTGTGTTAGAGCGTTCGGGAGATTTACGCTGGGACGAGAATATTGGTTTTTTGAGTCGGGAAGAGAGTGGTGTGCTCGATGAAGATTCCTTTGTTTTCACGGCCGAGCGAATCGAAAGAACACGATTTATCGTAGAAGGTGGAATCTATTTCGTCGAAGAGGTGTATGTTTATCTCCCCTTGTCTTTACTTCACGGAATAGATCATGCACGCATAGCAGATTCGAATGCTTGGATATTTAGAGCGATTGCAGATCTACCCTTGGGCGGTATGGAACCGATATCCGAATTGGATTTATCCCATTGGTCGGTCTCGCTCGGTGGGCTCAAGGTAATTGTAGAGCGCCCCGAGTTTGAGGGTCTCAAATCGCTGAAGCTTGCGGATTGCCGACTGGATGGTCGAAAATTAGATGCTCTGCTCTCCTCGAGTTGGCATGCGCAATCTCTTGTATCCCTGGACATTTCCGGTATTTCATTTCCGAAGATGACCTTCTTAGACTCCATTTCTGCACTTGAAGTTCTGGTTGCTCGTCGCTGTGCTTTGGAGGCGTTGGTACTGCCCAAATCTTTGACTGCGTTAGACATACGAGACAATCCTGAAGTGCGTATCTCTTTGCCGGATACGCTTCGGTCTCTTGGTATAGATGTCGTCGACGACCGTTGCCATCAATTGCATCAATTGCAGCATCTATATTGTCGAGATTTTGATCCGCATCGATTTTCACTGTCGAATTTTCAGACGTTGTGCTTTTCAAACACATCTCACCCCTTTCGACTTTCCGCGCTGGAACGAATCCGTGTCTTGGGTATCCCACACTCTGTGGAACTGGAAGAAAGTGAGACGTTCGAGGAATTGAAGATTGTCGGAGGGGAGTGGGACGAGGTTCGAATTGGGAAATTGCGGACTCTCTTCCCAAATGTACGGACGCTCTGTTTAGAAAAGAGTCAGATAGACGCCAAAGCCCTGTCCCAACTTGGTTGTCTGGAGCGATTGACCCTGAGAAACTGCTCGCTTACGGAAGAGCATTGGCAATCCTTGATGCGTTCAGAGCAAAGATGGTCTCATCTCGATCTCTCTCAAAATAATTTGCGCGATATTACCTTCGAGGATTTTCGCGCACCCTTAGAATCCTTGAATCTTTCACGATGTCCGTTGTCTTTTTCTCAAATTTTATTCGCGTTTCCATTAGCAGATCTCAAAGTTTTGTGGGCGGATTTCTTTGAAGATGGAGTGTACCTTTGTCGAGCAAATGCTTTGGAATCACTGCAATGTTTATCGATTCGGGGCGTTAATATTGCTCCATTAACGTTTGTAGAACGAAACGGGTTTTTGAATTTGGAAGAGGTTGATTTGGGTGAAAACATACGGAACGCGCCGCCAATAGATTTTTCCAATTGTCAATTGCGCCGGATTCGTTTGGATGAGAATTTCCCACAAAGAGATATCGTGATACAGCAAAAAACGAATGCACTGCAAGGAGATATCTTTCATCCGAAGCGATTAATCTTTAGGAGTAAGTATGTACGCCGTTCTATCACCAGCGAAGCGTTTAAACGCGAACGTTGAGGTTCTACCCAAACAAAAACCCACTTTTTGGACGGAGAGTCGATCTTTGGCCCAAATTGTACGAGAGATGAGCAGTGCTGAACTGCAGTCCTTGATGAAGATTTCACCATCCTTGGGCGATTTAAACCGCGAACGATTCCAATCGTTGTCTCTTTCGAAAGTACAAGGCTCCCCTGCGTTTCTCACCTTTGCCGGAGATACATACATCGGTTTATCTGCCAATACATTGACACCGGAACAACTCGCTTGGTCTCAAACCCGGATTGGAATTTTATCCGGTTTATACGGTCTATTAAGACCTCTCGATCCGATAGAACCCTATCGATTAGAAATGGGAACCAAGTTGAAAAATCCTACGGGCGGTAATCTTTATACGTTTTGGGGAGATAAAATTCGACAAGAACTCGAAGGGCGACTGGAGAATCACCAGGACAAAAGAATTATCAATCTCGCCTCGGATGAGTACTTCAAAGCCACAGGTAAGCTGAGTGTCCCCGTTGTGAATCCCGTATTTAAAGATTGGAAAAATGGTAAGTACAAAGTCATTTCTTTCTCTGCAAAAAGGGCTCGAGGACGCATGGCTCGCTATATTATAGATAACAAAATTGAACGGTCAGAAGATTTGAAAGCGTTCGATTGCGATCGATATCGCTACTCAGCCGAGCACAGCGACCAACAAAATTGGGTTTTCCTTCGATAATGCAGTTGGCACTTCACGGGACAGCGGATTAAAACAAGAACATCCTCCTTCACCCTCCATACCGTGATCTCCCCACCATTAGAAGTAAAAGATTTCTTTGCGGAACGGCGCAGCATTCAGGCTTTCTATGACCAATATAGAGGCTTGACGATATACCGTTCTATTAATTTGCGCAGCAACGAAGATGAGCTGCTGTTTTTAATATCTCCGTGTAAGAATGTACGTACACTTCTGAAGAAACGTTCAAAATGTCAGTCGCCGCACTTGGCTCGCCTTTCAGAGATTGGTTTGATTCGAGCGACCTCCAATCCCTATTGGGTCTGTCCCTTGGATTTGGCCTCTAAATACGAAGAGCTTCTTTCGGAACAAAGTCACAATCCTCATCGTATCGCTGAATTGATCTTGCATGTTGCATATGGTCTGCGGACGTTACATGTGAACGATTTATACCACGGTGACGTTCGTACCGGCAATGTTTGGGTTCGGCTGCGGGAGGGTAGAGAAGAGGCCTTTCTATTGGGAGTGGCTATCGATCAATGGGTGGGGGTGACCAGCGCAGACGCCCCTACCGTAGAACAGGCTCGATACATGGCTCCGGAACGCACAATCGGCGAAGGTTCTACGATACTAAGCGACATATACTCCTTTGCAATTTTGATGTATCGTTCATTATGCGGTAGTTATCCATTTGATGGTGCAGATCCATGGTCGATTACGGCTGCACATGCAACCGAAGATATTCCGCTTCCGAATCCGAGGCTATCACAACCGATTTGGGAATTGCTACAGAAGGCCTTATCAAAAGATCCGCAAGAAAGACCCAAGTCGCTCAACCCATTTATTTTGCTTTTGCAAGAGTATGTTCAGCAGCGAAAAGCTTTGTTTATAGAAGATGCGGTGCAAGAGACACCCCATAGTCGAGAGAGAACGAAACGAAGCATCAACGAGAGCAGATTACTGGATTTGCCCGTAGAAGAGATCATTTCAGAGGAATTAGAGTTGAACGGAGAGATCGATGATACCCTCCCCAATTTTACCTCAGAGCCCCAATTGTCGGAAGAAGAGCATTTTGAAGAAGAATCTCACGAGCAATCAGAAGACTCTTTGGAGAACGTAGAGAGTGAGTATAGCGAAGCATCCATCGATGACGCATTGGGTACAATGGGCTTTCAAGAGCGATCCATCCAAGATGCTGTCCCTCGCCTCAATGTTTCGATGGAAGGGCACATACCGGCAGACCAACCCGATCCGGTGGGAGAAGAGTCGAAGGGCTTTACTCCGGTCGAAGAACCCGAAAAGTTCTCTTCCGAACCGGTTGAGCCCGTCGTTGACGTAGAAGAACCCATGATCACAGAGGAACTTCCCAGACAGAGCGACTCTGAAACGGCGCACGCTGAACAAAACGATTCGGAAGAGATGTATAGTTCTCTCGAAGAAGACTCCAATGATATCTCACAGTGGATAGAAGATTCAGAAGACGTGACTTTTTCTCCTGCCCGCGTGCAAATTACAGACCTACAAAAGACAGTCCCTCCCGATGCATTGGCTGTTCCGAATATATCTCCGGTTGCGTCCTCCGACACAGAAACGGATCCGGATATTACAGCGAAGATCGACAGAGAGCCGCCGGCGGTGCAACGGGTTTTATTGAATGATATCGCGCCGGTCGAAAAAATAGAAGAAACCGAGAACGATGATGAGTCTTTGGCGGATGATGTTCCGTTGATCGATAGACATTCCATCGAAATTTGGAAATTTGTGGTGGTCTTCATTTCGTGTTTCTTTTTGATGATTTTCTTTTTGTGGCTGTTCGGTAAAGTTTAAATTGTCAATTAAGGTCAATTTTTGACCAATTTTTATTCGTTATTCTGAACAAATGTATATATTAGATAGATGTTCGTGGAGGTGACATGCTTCGAAAGCTATCCATTAATAATTTTGCGATTATAGAAAATCTTTCGTTGGAGTTGGAAAGGGGGTTTATTGTTCTGACCGGTGAAACCGGTGCGGGCAAATCGATTATTTTCGATGCGATCGGCCTTCTATTTGGTGAGAGGGCAAACAACGACCTGATCCGCCACGGCCAACAAAGTGCCCGTATCGAGGGATGTTTCTCCTTGGAAGGAGAACAAGCCGATCGGATTGAAGAGATTTTAGAGGAGCACGGTTGCCCATTTGACGATGAGCTTCATATCAAACGGGTGATCAATCAAAAAGGCCGTTCCCGCGTTTTTATTAATGGTTCGCTCACTTCTCTCAAAGCGTTACAAGAGATCGCCAAAGGATTCTTGGATATTATCGGTCAGCACGCTTCTCATGCTCTCTTAGATACGCAAAACCACTTACCGCTTCTCGATATGTTTGCGCAACAAATGCAGGAAGCCAAGCGGGTAGAACAAGATTATCACCATTGGAAACAGCAAAGGAACTTGCTTCAGCGCTTAGAAGAACAAGAGCAATCGAGACGAGATCGTTTGGCGGCCATTGAAGAGCAACTCGATCGCATCGATATGGCGCAAGTTTCTCTCGGAGAAGATGAGAGACTCACAAAAGAACTCGATCGTTTATTGAATGCAGAGACGCTGCGCGAGAAGACAACGATGGTTTCCTACATACTTCAATCGGCGGAGGGAGCGGTAACCGATCAGTTGGCTACGGCTTTGGAAGAGTTGAGGCGGGTGGCCTACCTAGATGACTCCCTGCAAAAGACGGCGGATGATTTAGACAAGTTGTCCATCGATTTGGGAGAGCATGCGCGAGACATTCAGCGATTTGCCGAAACGGTTTCGGTATCCCCGGAAGAGATAGAAATCCTACAAGATCGACTGGACTTAATACAGCATCTCAAGCACCAGTTTGGGGGAAGTATCGAATCGGTTTTACACAGTGCTGCAGAAATCCAAAAAGAGGCAGATGCTCTCTCGGCGGAGTCCGCACAGATCATTCCCTTGCGAAACGCGGTCGATGCTTTACATGAGGCACTCCAAATACGTGCACAGACGTTATCCGCCGCTCGACAAGCGGCTTCGATCCGTATGTCTCAGTTGGTTGAGACAGAGCTAAAGCAGTTGGGTATGCCGCACTGTCGTTTTCAAATTCGTTTTCACGAAGACACCATCTTCTCCTCGGACGGGCTTGATCGAGTGGAGTTCTTCATTGCTCCAAATCCTGGTGAAGGCTTTAAGGAACTCGCACGCGTTGCCTCTGGAGGGGAATTATCGCGACTTTTGCTGGCTCTCAAGGTGGCCATCATCGAAAGAGATCCGGTTGAGACCTACATCTTTGATGAAGTAGATACTGGCATCGGAGGAGCGATTGCTCAAATTGTTGGAAAAAAATTGAGAAAGATCGGTGAGCAGCGTCAAGCCTTGTGCATCACGCATTTGGCGCAAGTGGCTTGCTGTGCCACGCATCACCTGCACGTTTCAAAGACGGTGGTAGATGGAAGAACCTCTTCGGAAATCCGATTTCTATCTCCTCATGAACGTGTTTATGAGGTAGCGAGAATGTTGGGCGGCACAGAGATTACCCAAAGAAGTCTCGCACATGCCCAAGAGCTACTGAGTGAAAACAACAGCAATCTCGTCCCTCTTTTCGCTGTTGGATAACGGAGGGTTTGCTTTGGGGCTATTTTATTGCCAGTGCACAGGGTTGCTGGCCGCGCCCCACCAGTATTGTCCGGAAGTCTCTTGAATATTGATCACTTGCGCGGTATTGGGGTCAATTTCGCTGATGGAGCCAGTGCTGGAAAAGCCATATAATACATCGTTAAAATATCCGACACCCCATAAGTTACTGCTGCCAATACTTCCGACATACTCTGTCGAGCCGTCTAATGGATCTATACGCACCAAATCGTCTCCTCCGACGACCGTCCAGTATAAGTTACCATCGGGAAGCCCAACGATGTCTCCGGAGGTTTCGTACTGACCCGCATCGACGAATATTGCGCGTGCGCAACTGCTGGGTTCGATCCAAAAGATACCGTCTCCGGCTCCCAGTAGGCGACCATCTGCGAGAAACGTTAGCCCAACGAGTCTGTCGGCCAACGTACAGACAAATTCCAAACGCGCATCTCGTGGATCCACTCTATATAAACCATCAAACGAGACGGCGAACATATTGCCGTCAAGATCGATGGCCAAATCGGTGATGTTGGGCGGGTATTCATTTTCCATATAAAACTGGCCAATGGTTTCAATGCTACCGTCGGAAGACCATCCGTACAAAATGGTAGAGGTGTGTAGGTACATTTCCTCTACGGCGACTGGAATTTCGTTGTTGGCTTCTTCAAAGCCAGAATCTTCTACGGCGGTATCTTCTTCGACCGGTACGGCTGCGGTGTCAGCGAATACGGACTCCGTTTCATCAACCCCTTGTTCCTTTTCTTGATTGTTGTGGATGTCGTATTCTGTGCATGCGAGAGTCAAAGATAAAACGAACATAGTAAACCATTTCAAGAGTATTCAATGCGATTCTAAAACATTCATATTTGGGTGACACTCTCGGGCGTTTGATGTTGCGATCTTGTCACGTACATCTGTGTTTCCAGCACCTAATCAAAACTTTTTCGCAGGTAGACAACCCATTCACAATGATGAGAACGCGGGAATTGATCGATGCCTTTAATCGAGCAAAGAGAAAAGTGATGAGAGAGTAAAATACTTAAATCGGCTTTGAGGCTTTCGAAAGAGCATGAGACGTACACGATGTCTCTTACATTGGGCCAGCGAACGATATTGTCCATGAATTGATTGGCACCAGAACGTGGTGGATCGAGTATAATACCTTCAACATCACCGTATATTGGTGCTTCGGCGCGGTTTAAATTCTCAGAAAGAATTGTAAAGGGAGCATACTGACTGAGGGTGCGGAATCCTCTTTCGAGTCCTCGTTTCGCTGTGGGATTGGATTCAGATAGGTATACTTTTTGAGCGATTTGAGACAGCGGAAAACTGAAGTTTCCAGCGCCCGAACCGTACTCCAGCCAAATACGCGCATCACTCCTTTGCAGCAGTGCTACGGTTTCCTCAACCAAAGTACGGTTAATTTGGATGCTGGGCTGTGTAAAGCCGGCAATGGTTGTGAAAAGAGGGGTTCTTTGTCCAGAGGGGAGTGTCGTCTCAAACCAAGGATATAAAACCTTTTTCTTTTGTAGTTTGAGGGAATCCTCCTTGAGTATCAGGCGCTTGTGTCGTTGGCCAATTTCCACGATGGCATTTTTGTGCAGCCATCTCAGCCAGCGCTGTTCTTTGAGCAGGGCTAGGATATCGAGATTTGCTGCGTCGATCCAAATTCCCAATGTGTTATCCGGAGCGCGTCGTAAACGAACAGAAGCCCTTTGGATCGGCATGGGATTATCCCATAGTTGCATTAGAAAGTCATTGATCAGGGGGGCGCTCTTTGGGCATCGTTTTGTTGGCACAACGCGTTTATGCGACGTGAAGAAGCCCCATTCTCCGGATTGAAATTGCAAATCGACTTTGTCTCGTATTCCCTCTTCCCCTACATGAAGGATGGGCACGGGAATTTGGATGTTACAGGCGCGCAGGAAATCCAAAACCGGCTTTCTTTTTCGTGTGATACGTTCGATTTGCGGCGCATGGAAATCTGTGCATCCGCCACATTGATGTGCGATAGAGCAAATCATGGAATCATGTTGGACTTGGGGGTTAGGGGAGGACTTAAGAATAACATCCGATTTATGTTTCCTAATTTTCGAATCGGTATTACAAGAAATAGTATTGTTCTTATTTTCGATGTAAAGGAATCCAAATATGGAAGTGTTTATTGCCAACGCGCTAGCGATGCCAACGGCGATCTATTCTATTTTGCTGATGATTTGCTTCCTGTATTGGGGGCTGGCATTTGTCGGATTGATGGACATTGACGTTTTGGACTCAGCAGATGCGGTAGACGGTGCTTTGGAAGGAGCCGCCGAGGGAGCCGCGGAAGCCGCCGCGGAAGCCGCCGCCGAAGCCGCTGCCGAAGCCGCCGCGGAAGCTGCTGCCGAAGCCGCAGGCGAGATGGCCGGCGAAATCGCTGCTGAAGCCTCCTTTGATGCTTCTACGGAAATATTAGCAGAGGCGGTGGATGGGGCTTTCGAGTTGGGAGACGAGGTTGCAACGGAGAGTGCGGTTGGTATCTTTTCCGCACTCAAATTGCGCTCCGTTCCCATAACCGTCTCCTTGAGTTTGGTGGTTCTCTTCAGTTGGGTTGCTTCCTACGTCGGTATGCGGTTTTTGGCTTCCCTTTTATTTTTCGGTACGATGCTGAATTCCGTCCTCGTCTTTGCCGCTGCGTTGGTGGTTGGATTGGTGATTACGTCTATTTTGGTTCGGCCCTTTGAAGGTAAGTTTGAAGTACACAAAGGACAGCATAAACTGGAGTTCATCGGCTCGATCGGCACCATTAACACCGGCAGTGTCGATCGAGGTTTTGGAGAGGTTTTAATCCGAGGACGTTCGGGCATCCCTGTCATTTACCAAGCGCGCTGTGACCGTGATAATGATCTAAAAAAAGGGGACGAGGTACTGGTGATTTCGTTGGATAAAAATCGCAAAGCTTTTGTGATCGAGCCATTGGGTTCTCCGGTTGCGGTTGCCGTTGAGGAGCGTTTGCGCATATTTAAGGCACGGATGGCCAAGAGGAAATTAAAGACTTGACGAATCAAGTCTGAATTCTTTCCGGTAGGATCCATCAAATTTAAATGTATTTTTACGCCTAAGCGAATGATTCCACAATCGAACTGTCGGGGTTTCATAAGAATAAGGAGAGTTTCAAGCAAATGAGATACGCTCAAATCTCATTTCATATTTAAAATGGAGATTTGAATGGGAGAAGGATGGATTGTAGCCGCACTGGTGATTGTCGGCGTTCTGGTGTTTTTGGGTGGATTGATCGTGATTATCACCAAATTTTATCGTAAGGTCGATCAAGGGCAGGCTCTGATTATCAACACGATGAAAGATGAACCCATCGTAACCTTTACCGGTGGAACCGTTTTACCGATTATTCACAGAGCCGAGGTTATGGATATATCGGTCAAGCGCATCGATATCGACCGTCGTGGGAAAAATGGACTGATTTGCAAAGACTGTTTGCGCGCT
>JAYYRF010000577.1:0-9290 GCA_036127535.1 Myxococcota bacterium
GACAGTAAGGCCAAAGAGATCACGACCACAACGGTTTCTCAAACAGAAATTGCTCGTCTGCTTCGCTGTATAAATGTTCAGTTGGAAATTGTACAAGACAATGAACGACGCGGAATCAAAATCGTTTGGGCGCGCAAAGGCCGATCCGGTATGATTATTTGGGATGAGAGTGGTTGCTGGTCTCAGATGCCCGAAAAAATCGAAGCGGCTCTATACGATGGATTAAGCGCGGGAGAAAGGAAGAAAATCGAATCGGAAACGCCGATCATCTTCAAGTCTCCTCAGCACGCGCTATCTTGGTCTGTCGATCAAGGAGCGTTTCAATCTATCGAGGAAGCGCGCAAAACGTACGATGTCGTCAAAACAGAGTGTCAACCAACCAGCGCCAAGGAAATGGCCGCTCTTTGGCAAGCGGAAATTCGCAACCGAAAACTCTCCTTGAGTACTCCAAAGGAACTTCGCGTGTAGAGTCCGTATACATCGTATTCTCGAACATCGAGAATTTGTGTTAAGAATAAGCAGGTGGTACCACCTGTTTTTTTTTGAGGTAAATACCGTGCAAGAGAGCTATCTCACGATCAATCATCTACAAATTTGCCTCTGCTCTTGGAGTGAGAAACCCGACATCATCTTTCTTCACGGATGGCTCGACCAAGCATACGGTTGGGAAGAGGTCGCTTTACGTCTCAAGCAAAAAGGTCATGCCTCATGCGCCTACGATCAACGAGGACATGGGAAAAGTGATCACGCCTCTCTCTCTTCCCATTATCATTTTCCCGATTACGTCGCTGATCTCGATGCGGTTGTTCAGACCCTAAGGATCCCCAAAGTGACCCTAATCGCCCATTCAATGGGCGGAACCGTCGCTTCGATTTACAGTGCACTTCGACCACATAACGTCGCAAAACTCATCCTTATCGAAGGACTTGGCCCTTTAGACGAGGATCCAAAACAAGCCTTTTTGCGATACCAAAAACACCTCCTTCAAAAAGCGTCTCCCCAACAACATTCCCCCTTTGCATCTACGGAAGAGGCCACCCAACGAATTCTCAAAACCCATTCGTACCTCTCTTACGAAACCGCGAAAAAACTGGCTTCGAGATTGCTCGTTTCGATGGATTCGAATCCCAAAACATGGATGTGGCGATTCGATCCGCGACATAAGGAAAGATCTGCGATTGGATTCTCATTGCCGAGACACCTCGAAATTCTTTCTCGTATTCAAGCACCAACGTATACCGTCTTCGGAGAGAAAAGTTGGTACCTGCGTATTCCAGAAGTCTCTCGACGTCTCGATGCACTTTCGAACCACAAGGGACACTACTCTCTTCCTGTCGGACACTCGATGCATTACGAACATCCAACCCTCCTCGCCGATACCCTCGATCAGATCTTGAATGAACCCCTCCCAGCGGAGCCAAACCATGTCGTCTCTTCCGTCTCGTGACAAAAATGAAGAACAATCTTTTATTGAACAGCAGCGTTCTCAAGGCAATTCGGAAGAGCTGTCGCTTTTGGTAACCGAAGCCATAAACCAAGGACGAATTCAACTGGCGGCTCGTTTGGTTCAACTCATACCCCGTCCAAATACCGAGGATCCAAATTTATCCAAAGCCATGCAGGCCGCTCAATTTTGGCTCGTGGAAAAAACCGCTCCGGCTCATCGAGAATTTTTGGATGCTTGGCATCTGTATCAAGATCGAAAGCGCGTAAAGCGCATAAAAAATCGTATGCGTCCCAAGTCTCCTTTCAATCGAAGACGTCCTCGATAGATGAAAGGATTACTACACGCCATCGTTACGGGATTACTCTCCGGAATTTTCAGTCCCATCTGCTGCTTGAGCAACGTTCTTTTTGGCGGTGTTGCAATCGGGGCGTACCTCCAATTTTCTGTTGATGAAAGACTCTCAACCAAAGACGTTCTGTGTATCGGTCTTGTTTGTGGGCTCACGTCCGGGATGAGTACCATGGTGCTTTGGTACGAAATATTATTGCGCATGGACAACATTTTTATCTCTTTCTCTTCGGCTCAAACGATACAAGCACTTCAAGAGCAAATAGACAATGACCTGTGGTTATATGGTGGAATACACTTTCTCGCCTGTCCAATTTTAGCGACTGGCGGAGCCTTTCTTTCTGAACGTTTGTACGCAACGGATCATTAGCATGGATATCATTACCCAAGTCACACTCGGAACCTGCATTGGAGAAGCGTTTTTTCGAAAAAAACTCGGAAAGCGCGCCCTGTTCTTCGGTGCTTTTTGCGGTCTTTTTCCGGATTTGGATATACTGCTGCACAGCATGAGCAGTTTCGAAGGCCTACAAAGTCATCGGGGTCTCAGTCACTCTGTCCTGTTTCTTCCGATTGTCGCTCCCATTTTGGGAGGCATCATGGTTCGTCTCTTTCGAAGTGAAGGCTCATACCGAACGTGGACACATCTCGCATTTTGGGCACTCATTACTCATCCCTTATTGGATGTTTGTACGACCTACGGCACTCAACTCCTCTATCCGATCTCTACAACCCGATTCAGCACAAATGGCATTGCGATCATAGATCTTTTCTACACTCTTCCCCTTCTGATCGTGGCGATTCTCTCCCTGAGAATGGAGGTTCCCAAACTCGCGCGCAGCGCACTCTTCGTTAGCTCTGCCTACCTCGGTCTGTCCCACTTCATATCTTTTTCAGCGATTCAGTATCTTCAATCTCGCTTCGTACAGTATGGCTTTGAGAAAGAGAATATCCATGTCTCTCCCGTGCTTCTTTTCTCTCCTCTTCGACGCGTTGTAGCCAAAGATGATCAAGGTAATTTTATCACCGCGATGTACTCTCCTTTCGCGAAGCGTCCCCCCAGCGTTCATCGGGCCAAAAGTGTATCCAATGCCCAGGTAGACACGCTTCTCACCAGCAAAGACGGCGCTACGTTTTTATGGTTCGCCAATCACTTTGTTTTGGTTGAGCGACAGCAGAGCGCATATCTTTTTATCGACACGCGTTACGGTTCATTTTCTAAGCCGTGGTTTTCCCCCTTTATCGCACAGGCCTCCATCAACGCCGATGGGTCGTTGGGACAATTAAAACTCGCTCGTCGCGGTAGGGAGATCAATATTGTCGATGAACTGAAACTCGGCTGGAAAAATATATTTCTTCAATGAGAAAAACAACGTTAGAATTGACTCATGAAGAGGCGAAGATGAAACTTAATCGTAGAAAGCTCGTAAAATATGGGCTGGCCGGTTCCGCTGTACTCAGTTTAGCGGGCTTTGGGTTAGGCCTACAAGGCACAAAAATCATTGCGAGCCAAACCCCGTTACAAACTCTTTCAGAGCAAGAATACTCCATACTATACGCAATTGCGAACGCGCTGCTGCCCGAAACGCCACCCTTTCCGGCAGCCCATACATTACAAGTAGCAGAAGGAGTCGACAAAACGTTGGCGCCTCGCGCGCCAGAAGTTCAGACCGAAATTAAACAAGCCCTGCATCTCGTTGAAAACGCGTTGTCGGGTTTTGTACTCGAAATGCGAACGGTACCCTTTACAAGCTTGTCTCTCCCAAAACAACAACAAGAACTCGCCCAATGGAGAACCAGTTCTATTCAGCTTCGGAGGAAGGTATTCAAAGCGCTCAACTCCCTCTGCAGCGCTGCGTACTTTGCCTCCCCTAAAACACACTCGTTGGTCGGCTACGACGGTCCTCCTGCACACATTTGGGAAATACGCAAAGCCATGGGAATTCAATGAACATTTTCGAAGCAAAGGATCTCACGCACTCGAAAGATATCTCTTGCGATGTTTGTATCATCGGTTCTGGTGCTGGAGGCTCCCCTTTGGCTGCCGGCCTGGTAGAAAAAGGCCTGAATGTCGTCATGCTCGAAGCAGGTTCCTATCAAACGGCAAAGAATTTCAGAATGAACGAAGCCGAGGCGCTGCGCAACCTCTACCAAGAAGGAGGCCTCAGGGCGACCAGCGATCTCGGCATTACCATTCTACAGGGGAAAAGTGTTGGTGGGAGTACCACCATCAATTGGACGACGTGTTTCCGAACCCCTGAAAAGATATTGACCCTTTGGCAAAAGCGTTTTGGGCTCTTTCCACTAACCTCCGAAGAACTCTCACCCTACTTTCAAGAGGTGGAGCGACGGCTCAACATACGACCGTGGTCAGAAGAAGCCGCAAACGCCAACAATAAGGTGCTTTTGCGCGGATGTAAAACCCTCGGATGGGAAAGCAGCGTTCTCAAGAGAAATGTAAACGGATGCGCGAACAGCGGGTATTGCGGTATGGGCTGTCCGATCAACGCGAAACAAGGCATGTTAACAACCTACTTGCCTGAAGCTCTCAACGGCGGCATGCGCCTATTTTGCAATACGAGGGCGGATCGAGTAGAGAGCAGTACAACCCGTGCAGAGCGTATATTGGCTTCGGTTATCGATCCCAAAACCAACCGCCCGACCGGCGTACGGCTCAACATAAAATCAAAGGTTATTGTAAGTGCGTGTGGCGCGATTAACGGCCCCGCCCTGTTTCTGCGTTCAGGACTCAACGACAAAAATTTAGTTGGAAAGAGAACCTTTATTCATCCGGTTGTAGCAATCGCAGCCCAATTCGATGAGCCGATCAATGGATTTCATGGTGCACCCCAATCGATATCTTCACACCAGTTTATCAATCGAGGCGCGGACAAAATCGGGTTTTTTATGGAAACCGCTCCCATTCACTCGATTCTAACCTCATCGTCCGTTCCGACATTCGGTAAAGACAAAATGCAATTTATGTCTCAATTGAACCACATGAGTGTTCTTATCGCCATTCACTCCGATGGAGTTCACCCCGACGATGTCGGTGGAACCGTCTCCATCACGTCCAGCGGGCGACCCAAGATCGATTATCCAATCTCTCCTCTCTTGAAAGAAGCCTTTCGCGAAGCACACAAAACCTTGGGAACACTCGGGCTCGCTGCGGGTGCAAAAAGATGCTACTCCTTGCATACCAATCCCGTATCGATCGAAAAAAACGACGATATCAGTCTATTTGAACAGCAAAAATACGGTTCTTTGGAGCACATCATTTTCAGCGCCCATCAAATGGGAGGCTTGCCAATGGGCAAAGACCCAAACCAAAGCGTCGTGAATTCAGACCTTCGACACCACAGCATCGAAAACTTATTTGTCGTCGATGGCTCGGTATTTCCCACATCTTTAGGGGTCAACCCTTCCCAAACGATATATACCCTTTCTCTGCGTGCGGTAAACACAATCGCCAATCTTTTTTGAATACCATCCGATCGCTAAAAATTTCGACGAAATCGAGATCATCGCTTTACAGTTCACCTTTTCTGAAATAAGCTTTCTTCTTAAAACACAAACTTAAACTTTGTTTTTGGTGGTTTTCTATTGTACCGAAATATCTGCAACGGTGTTCCATTATTACTTCTGAGCTGCCAACCCACCTTCACGGCAGAAATCTCGGGCTATGTTTTAGACGCAGAGACCGATGACGGTATCGAGGGTGCTACCATTCGCTTCTTCGACAAAGAGCCCGAGACCGCAACAGAGACTTCCTTCCTATCAGAAACGGCGACCTCTTCCGAGGTTGCGGGATACTTCATCAAAACCATCGGATGGCGAGATCTGATATCCAATTTTGGAGAAGACGGAGACTATCGAGATTTATATTTTGGGATCCAGCATCCCGAATATCTACCAGGCATCTTTCATACAGAAGGAATTTTTTCTAATAGCCTCAATGTCGTTCCCAGCATGCGACTGGTATCGTTACGGAGATCCGTCGATGAAATCTACGGCACCGTATATAGCCAAGATGGACTACAAAATGGTGTACGGGTCACTCTATCTCTTGGGGAAAACGACGTTTTATACGAT
This sequence comes from Myxococcota bacterium, assembly GCA_036127535.1. Classification (GTDB taxonomy): domain Bacteria; phylum Myxococcota_A; class UBA796; order UBA796; family UBA796. Next base: position 5,885 of record JAYYRF010000577.1, read on the forward strand.
ACGCAATACACTGCAAGAATTAATGATGTCGACGGTGTTTTTCAATTTTCCAATGTAGAATGGTTGGACACGGACAATACCGGAAGCATTGTCTCCTACGTTCGCATAGAAGATCCAAGCTATACAGCAGTCAACCCCGCTCAAATTACGCAAACCCTTAGCGAAGACACACCTTTTTATGAACTGGAAGGATTCGAGGTTCGCAAAAAACGTCCCGATGTTTTTTCCGCTCAGATTAGTGGCTCCGCGTATTTCTCCCATCAAACAGCACAAGGAGACTTCGTAGACGTACCCATCGAGGGGATCGAAATATCCTTACAGTGGAACTACGACGACAATAATCTGAGCGATCCGCGCACCAACTATGTACGTACGGATTCTAGCGGTCGATTCGAAACACAAATCTCTTGGACTGACTCTTTACCAGATCCCGAAGACGGTATACCACAAGGCGAAGATCAGCTTCCTGTTCTCATTCAATTCCCTTCCAGTAACACAGGCTTGGTATTCGATTTATCGATTTATAGCGGAGAATATACCATACGAAGTTGGATAGAAAATCAACTTCCTCCCGCGATCGAAGTAACGCAGAACCAGTAGCTCAATGATCACCAAGCTCAGTCAAAACAAAAAACTTCTTACCGTTCTGGATCAAGCGGTTTTTAGTGGGAAGAATTTTTTTATTACCATCATTGTCGCCCGCCTGTGCAGCATCGAAGAATTCGGAAAATTTAGTCTTGTATTCATGCTACTACTTTTTGGTTTGGATACCTATCGAAGCTTTGTCGTACAGGCAATGATGGCCAATTACCAAAAGTTTGAGGCCCAAAAGTATCTCACAGGCAATCTTATATTGAGCGGCTTCATTTTCTTTGGACTCGGCTGGCTATTTTTCATCTTTATGATGCTTTTTGGCAAACAGTTTCAACTGCAAGGTGACTTTGCCGTCATTATGACATATTTTGTGACCCGCATGTTAGCAGACCTGGGTAGAAGCTACTTTTTCACCTACTCCGATCCGATAAAAAGCTTGTTCTGTGATGTTTGCTGCGCCGTCGTCATCTTTGGTTTATTTGGTTATTTCTTTCTCAATCAAACAGATCAGGTTCTTCATTATACCCAGGCTCTTCAATACTTATCGGTTGGATATGCCATCGGATTTGGCCTGTGTCTTTTGATTGCCCGACCGGCTCTCTCCTTCAATATGGAAATGATTCGTACCAATCTCTCCTTTGGGCTCTGGCTTTTTTTTACCGGCATCCTCCGGTGGTTCAACGGTAATTATATCGTATTTGTAGCCAGTTCCGGTTTGGGTAACGTTGTTGCGGGAGCCATCCGTGCAATCGGAAACCTTTTTGGTCCCATCAACGTTCTCCTACAGGCCATCGAGAACTATGTTCCGGTACGGGCAACCAACATCCTAGAGCAAGATGGCGCCGAAGCGATGTTCGACTACATCAATGCTCAAATACGACTGTGCTTTTTGTTATTTTTACCGATATTTTTGACCCTGTTCTTTGCCGCGAAAAAGATCTTATATGTCGTTTTTGGATTTGAGTATATCGAATACAGTACCTTGATACACTACATTGTCATCGCTTACATGCTCGGCTTGGTTTGTCGCTATTACAATATTGCACTGCGAACACTCAATTACACCAAACCCATCTTCTATGGCTATGTGATTACCGCGAGCATCAGCTTGTCGATTGCATATTTTTTGGTCAACGAATTTGGCATACTGGGGTATGGAATCGGTATTATTCTCTTTAAAATCATTATCATCTGCTTTTTATACCTCTCCATCCGGAAGTATTTGAAAACCCTATGAACACTCCTTTAATTTCCGTGATCATTCCCATATACAACGGAGTTGGTCTGCTTGAGGACGCCGTTCAATCTATCCTAGAACAAAGCTTCTCTGATTTTGAACTGCTTCTGATTAATGACGGCAGTACCGATAGGAGTTTGGAGATCTTACACTCTTTTGTCGATTCCAGAATTCGGATTATCGATCAGAAAAACATCGGTTTAGCGGCCACCCTGAACAAGGGGATTGAACAGGCGAAAACCAATGTCATCGCACGGCTTGATCAAGATGACATCGCAGAACCACAGCGCTTGGAGCGTCAGTTCAAGGCTCTCCAAGACCATGATCTCGATGCCGTTTTCACACAAATTACCAAGTTCGGCTCGAAAAATACATGGAGTAACATTGAAAGACAAAAAGAGCAGTTCGGCTCGGTTATCATCTTAAAACCCATGGACTATGGCTGCTTCGTTCAGTCTACTCTTTTGGCGAGACGAGAGGTTTTACTCCAACTGCCATACAGAGAAGCCTACTATCCATGTGATGATTGGGATCTACAACTTCGGCTGGAAGAGGGATTTCGCGCGGGGTTGCTAAAAGAGAAATTGGTTCGGTACCGGTTTCATGGCGCCGCAAACACCTATCCAACCTTTTTTTTGATGCAGGAAAAACGACGGTGGTGTGAATACAATTCATTTCGACGCCAAGCGAACGAATCCGAACTTTCCTTTGAAGAGTATCAAGCTCTACAGAAGAGCCGATACAAAAAATGGAATCGAAAACGCAAGGATCTATACTTTTTTCACGTTCGTATGGGAGGAGATCACTATCTTCAAGCGCGCTATGCCAAAGCCGTACGCCACTTTCTCACCGGTGCCATTCTTGCCCCGGAGAAGTGGATCCAACGAATAACCGGTCGGGCTCAGTAATGCTCTCTTCTCTACTCCATGCGATTTTTCAGCGTCTCGATCAACAGCAAATCGAATACATCATCCTCCGAAACTACGATACCTTACCTGAAAAAAAAGTCGGCGGCGACATAGACTTTCTCCTTCGAAGAAAGGATGTCTTCTCTTTTTTGACGATTCTTTGGGAGCAAGAGGTCGCAATTACCTCCATTGCGCAGCGAATCGGGAGTATCAATCTCTTCTTATCGCTATCATCTCGCTCTTTCGTACAAATCGATTTGATTTACGAAATCCAATATCTCGGTATTCCGTACCTCTCGATCGAAGAAATTCTCGCGCAACGTCGGCCGTATAAAAACTTCTATGTTGGCTCTGCCAAACACGAATATTTTTTCCATCTCCTGCCCTTCCACTTCTACACCGGACATGAAAACGAGAAGTATACACAGCGTCAAAAAGAACTCTACGAAGATAAAAAACAATCCATAGATAACATCCATCAGACGATATTTGGTTCTGCACAAAGGCGAGGAAAACGATACTTTCTATGGAAAAAACGTTCACAAATCTTTCAATTAACGCGCCACTATCGCATGGAACTCTACAAGTACCTGCGACAGCCCTACAGCCAAACCGTTGTTCTCCTGGGACCAGATGGAGCGGGAAAATCGACCATCCTAGATCAGTT
>JAYYRF010000578.1:0-3895 GCA_036127535.1 Myxococcota bacterium
GGGGGGTGACCGCTGAGAATATCTCGACAAAGCTTGTAAAAGGAAACCTCTCCTTCTCCACGAATGAGATAGTCGCACAAACGCAAATGCTCGCGTTCTTGCCACTCGTAGCTCAATTCTGGCCCCCCCAATACAACTTGAATATCCGGGCGAACCGCCTTTAAGATTCGAAGTACGGATAAAACGGATGCGGCGTTCCAAATGTATACTCCAATCCCAACGATTTTGGGATTTCGTTTTACGATCTGCTCTACGATATCCAAACCGTTTTCATTGATACTGTGCTCGATTAGCTGTGCGCGAGAACCCAATTCTTGTAAATTCGCAAGCAGGTAACGCATACCGAAGGCGGTATGGATATATTTCGCATTCAATGCGACCAACAAAATGTCTTTGCTTTCGGCCATTGGGTCTCCCAAGAACCCTTTGTATCATTTCTCAGACTCTTCTTCATCACGTTCCACCCGAAATCTGCGCGAAGACTTATTCGGTGCGATCATACGACGTTCCCAAAAGAAGGAACATGCCTCTTAAGAAAGCGACTTCGAACGGGATTGAACGTAGCGCCAGCCTTCAGCTTCCTTCACGAAAGCAGAATCTTCAGATAGACACCGTTGTAATCCGTCTTTTTGATGGTATGCGCGAAAGGAAACACGAGCGTTGTTCGCATCGATCTGTTTCATCGAAACAATCTCCAGCTTCACCCATGCTGTATCGCTCAAATCACGAGAAATATCGAGCAACCGCAAACGACGGCGTTCTTCTTTCGCGTAGGTGTCATAAATATATTGCGCATTCCTCATCGCAAATGCCGTATACCGGGATCGCATCAGCGCCAAAGCGGAAGATGCTCGACGTGTACCGGACAGAAGCGGACCGCAACACTGCGCATATGGCATCATGGAACAACAAGGACAAAGCATCTTTTACACTCTACCATTCCGTCATGACCAAACGGAATCCATATGAATTGAATTGTGCACTGGGATTATAGGAGGCGCGGGCGGCTGATCGAGTTCGCTGTGGAGGATTGCTCCAATATCCACCGCGAATCACTTTTTGCGATCCGGTCGTAGCTCCTTCCGGATCTGTAGCAGCACCGACCGTAGACATACCAAATTTGTTGTCGTACCAATCGTGGCACCACTCTGCAATATTGCCATGCATGTCGTAGAGTCCCCAAGAGTTGGGTTCTTTGGATGCCATCACCTGAACAGAACTCGCGCTGTTGGAACAATACCAAGCCATATCGTCCAACGAGGTTCCTTCGTCCAAGGTGGTGGAGCCACATCCATTCAAGATATAGGTCGGGTCGTCAAAGTTTCCTCCACCGTTCGGTGTATCGAAGGCCGTGGTAGACTCTGCTCGCGCAGCATACTCCCACTCAGCCTCGGTTGGCAAGCGAAAACCGTTACAATCATAAACGGGAGATACAGCAGCCGTACACGATGAAAGAACCCCAGCAGAGTTGAAGTTGCAAGAATAGCATTGGTCTAAGGTCGTGCCCCACTCATCGTTAAAATAGGTCGTGAGTTCGTTGGCAAAATGCGCTGCCTCGTACCAAGAAACCATCTCTACTGGACATTCTACACCACAACTGGCAAAAGAACCGGGATTGTAACCCATCAGGGTTTCGAACATGACCTGATTCATCTCGGTCGTCATCATGTAGAAATTGTTGGTCAAAGTGACGTTGTGAAGCGTTTCGTCGGACTTACGGCCTGTCTCTCCGGAAGGAGAGCCCATGGCAAAAGAGCCACCGGGTATCAAGACGAAATCGATCCCGGTTCCATTGGGAAACAGAACCGTCAAATCACAGTCGGTATTGGAACAAGCATCTTGTATGGACACAGAGGCGCTGGAACTGCTGCCGACATCAGAGCCGTCAGTGGGTGTCACTGTACAGGTCCATGTATCGCCATAATCAAGTTCGGAGGAGGGTATGGTATCCGTCGAGTAGGACGCTTGTATCACACCCGATTTTTCCCACACGTATGTGTACGCTACGGTATCGCCATCCGCATCGAGACTCGCCGTATCGATAACGCAAAGAAGATCGTCTTGCACTACAGGCGTCGTTGGAGAAATGCGAACCGACGGTGCAGACGGCGATCGATTGCCGAGGATAACGGTGGCAGCGTCATCAACAAAGATGCCGCTGGAATCCGTGACCGAAACCGAACACTCCAAGCTATCAAACGGAGATGATAGTGACGTATCGAGTTGTAGATCCGCAGACGTGCCTACAATTTGGCCTCCCAGTGTCCAAACATAGCTCGGAACCAGCGTCTCATCCGGATCGGTTACCGTTGCGCTGCACGTCGCGAGATCGGTGTTATACAGCGGATCTGGAGAGATAGAGACGGAACTCAGTTGTGGGGCGGTGTTTTCGACCACCAACGAAGCCTCTGAGGTACTGCTCGCACCCAAGCTGTCCTCAGCCGTGGCCGTACATGTAATGGTATCACCGACAGCTACATCTGTGGAAGAGACCGTATACGCTGCACCCGTACCCAAAACCGTTCCGGCCGACGACCACGAATATACGACAGTCGAAACGCCATCTTCGGAGTCCGTCGCTTCCGCATGACAGCTCAACTCCGTTCCAATGTAGACACCGGCCCCCGGAGAGATCTCAGCCTCAACGGTAAAAGTAGGCCCTTCGTTTTGAACGATCACACTTTGAGAAGCGGTGTCCTGTAATCCATGACCGTCACTGACCGTCACACTGCAAGAAAGCGTTTCGCTACCCTGAATCGAGACCGTTCCCAAGTCCAACGTCGACGTCAATCCACTGGCACTCGTACTCGTGTAGTTTTGACCCGTATCTTGGTTGTCCCAAGAGAACTGTGCCGTCAGCGTATCACCATCGATATCGGACGCCGTGAAGCTACACGTTACCACCTCATCCACCGTTGGGGCACTTGGTAAGAGAGAGAAGGATGCGATCTGTGGCTGACTGTTCTCAATGTCAGCAGAGACACTGCTGGAATCCGTCCCTCCATATCCATCCGTCGCGGTTCCAGTACAGGAGAGTGTTTCACCACGAGAGACGACGCTTGGATCCAAGGTGAGCGGATTTGATGTCCCCAATGCACCACCATTCGACCAAGAATGAGAAACGATGGGGGTTTCTCCATCTGGATCGGTGGCTGTTACCACACATTCAACGGTGGAGTCGGCGACGATTCCAGTGCTCGGCTGTAAGACAATGCTTGAAATCTGGGGATCTCGATTGGCGATGGAGATCCCGGCTTCCATAGAAACCGAAGAACCGTTGTTATCGGTCGCTTCGATCGAGCAGGTCACACTCTCATTTGGCATCACGGACAAAAAGCCCAAATCAAGTGAAGCACCGGTATATGTGTCACTTCCGACACTCCAAGTGTAGGTGGGGGTGATGGCCTGATCGATATCGGCAACCGTCGCACTGCACGTCAAGACGCTGTCGTTGTAGGCGGTAGCCGGAGCGATCTCCGCATCGGTTATCGTTGGAGGCGAATTGACGACTTCGACAGAAAGCTCTACAACATCGGACTGGCTGTATGCATCGCTCGCGAACACTTGCACCGTCCAAGTATCACCCACTGCCGTATCGGATGCGATGAGGCTATCCTCGGTCGCGCTGGTAGACGCCGTTTGACTCTCGACCACACCATTCCGAATCCAAGTATAGGAGTATGTCAACGCGTCTCCGTCCGCATCGCTGCTGGAGAGGATTCTCGCCGTGAGATCATCCGCACTGGTAGCGGGACTTGGTGTAATGTCTACTTGGGGTGTGTCGGGAGGTGTATTGATCGTGAGTTCTAACGAATCTGACGCTTTCAATCCGGAAACATCAACGGCCTCCAGAACTATCGTATGTGTACCAACTTGCAAATCGGAAGTACGAAAA
>JAYYRF010000579.1:0-6286 GCA_036127535.1 Myxococcota bacterium
ATTATCCTTAAGAAGATAGATCGCTTCTTCCGCTATGAAGTTTCCACGTAGACGTCCGCCTTCTTCCAGCTCTTCTACTTCGCCGAGCAGTTCAATTACAAAGTGCTGGTTGTCTTTTACATCCACCTTAATGCGGCTTAAGCCGGTATCGTCTTGCTCAACCGATACCTTAGCGTTCTTATTTGAAAGTCGCAAGATACCATTTTGACGAGCAATGATCGGTCTGGAATACGGATCCCATTCTGCGACTGTGGTCTTCGCCGCAACGCGATCTCCATCTTTTACCCGGAGATTGGCACCCATGATAATGTCGTATCGTTCACGCTCACGTCCCGTTTCATCTACGAGATAGAGTTCCCCCGATCGACCAACGACAACCGCGTTGCCAAAACGATCTGTCACGACCGCATCTTTCAGATCATCACTGAACTTTACAAATCCAACGTTATTTACCTCTTGCGAGTTCTTTTGCTGTCCACCCTGTGCAGCCCCCCCAATGTGGAAGGTTCTCATGGTTAGCTGTGTTCCCGGCTCTCCTATCGACTGCGCGGCGATAACACCCACTGCCTCTCCGACGTTTACAAGACGTCCTCGAGCCAAATCTCGACCGTAACACAGGGCGCAAACGCCCCATCTCATTTCACAACGCAATACGGAGCGCAGCTTAATCGTTTGAATGTCTGCCTGCTCAATTCTGGATACAGCAGCCTCATCAAGAATTTGGTTGCGGGTAACCAGCGTTCCGTCGCCGTACGGATCAGGAACATCCTCGGCCACAACGCGTCCCAGTATCTTGTCGTGTATGGTGTTATTCTTGTCGCTGCCCACCATGAGGTCAAATTCGATACCTGCTTCTGTGTTGCAGTCCTTTGCGGTTATGATCATATCCTGTACGACATCGACGAGTCGTCGCGTCAGATACCCTGAGTTCGCTGTTTTGAGTGCGGTATCCGCCAAACCTTTTCGGGCTCCGTGCGTAGATATGAAGTACTGCAAAACCGACAAGCCTTCACGGAAATTCGCTGTGATGGGTGTTTCAATAATTGCACCGTTTGGTTTGGACATCAAGCCACGCATACCCGCCAACTGACGAATCTGAGTTTGAGAGCCACGAGCACCGGAGTCGACCATCATGTAAATGGAATTGAAGGAGGGCTGAGTGACTACCTCTCCAGACTGCAGCGTAACTTGTTCGGTACTGATCTCCTCAATCAACTCCTTTGCTACGATTTCTGTTGTCTTGGTCCAAAGGTCTACAACGTGATTGTATTTTTCATTCTCTGTCAAGAATCCATTGTTGAACTGGGCTTGATACTCCAAGACTTCACCCTCTGCTCTTGCAATGACTTCCGACTTGCGGCTCGGAATTTGCATATCGTCTATACAAATCGAAATACCGGCCTTTGTAGACATGCTAAAGCCCATTCCCATTACGGCATCCGCGAATAAAACAGTCTTTTTGGGGCCACACTGACGATAGCACACGTCGATAACACGTCCGATTCCCTTTTTACCGAGCGCTTCGTTTACGTGATAAAATGGGAGTTCCTTTGGTGCGATACTGTAAAATATTACGCGACCAACCGTGGTTTTTTCCATATAAGACGGGCTTTGCCAAGGCACTTTGCCAAGATGACCCAACGTTCCCGCGGGCGCGGATATCAAAACCAGCTCATCCTTGTATTTTGCTCGCAATTCGCTGATGGCGGCAGCCAAGATGCGAAGTCGAACATTGGGGCTGTAGCGAACATCGGCCTTGAGGTTGTCGAGTTTGATATCGATATTTGCAACCCAACGATTGCTCCGATGAACCTTGGGTAGCTTGTAACATCTCGCTTTCCATTGAACGGTTTCACCGGACTCTGCACTCAGAAGCAATGGACACTCTCCCGTCAGAACTTCAGAGACCAAGGGCTCTCCTTCGGGAGAGTATGCTTCCAGTGGTTGTGAATCTTCGTTGTAGTATGTAGACCCAAAATCGTAACCGCCATCGTGGTTTTTAATGGTTCCTTCGACATGCGAAAGTTGCAGCGTCGCTACATAAGAAGCGTTCTGATCAAAATCTTTACCATTAATGGAAATTCCCAAAACACCACCAAGTGCGGGGACATCAACGGACATGGACGCTTGTCTTTGCTCTTCTATCTGATTGCGATGCAGGTGAAAGATGCTTGAAGATTTACGCTTCTTGTCGACACCCAAGATGAGATGTGCGTCCCCTATATCTCCAATGTAATCTATGAGGTGACGTTCAAAATCATGAATTGGCAAGCGAACCGTAATCGGGGCTTGTAGATGTATTTCGTCGTTATCGTACGCGACTTGTACCTCTTCTGGTGAAGAGAATATGCGACCTTCACCCAAGACTCCTCTGCGGGAGCGGGTCATATAATATATTCCCAAAACAATATCTTGGGAGGGTAAGATGATGGGACGCCCATCTGCAGGACTCAAAATATTGTTGGTGGACATCATGAGCACGCGCGCTTCGATCTGTGCCTCAACAGACAATGGAAGGTGAACCGCCATTTGGTCACCATCAAAGTCAGCGTTGAATGCGGAACAAACCAATGGATGCAAGCGTATTGCTTTGCCTTCTGTCAAAATGGGTTCAAATGCTTGGATGCCGAGACGATGCAGTGTTGGAGCACGGTTCAAGAGAACCGGATGTTCTTGAATCACCTCATCAAGGATATCCCAAACTTTGTCATCTTTCGATTCTACCAGTTTTTTAGCCGCTTTGATCGTGTTCGCGAGGTTCCGCTCCTGCAGTTTGTTGTAGATAAACGGCTTGAAGAGTTCTAAAGCCATCTTTTTGGGAAGACCGCATTGATGAAGACGCATTTCTGGACCAACAACGATAACCGAACGACCTGAATAGTCTACGCGCTTTCCAAGAAGATTTTGACGGAAGCGACCATTTTTTCCTTTGAGCATATCGCTCAGTGAACGTAATGCACGCTTGTTCGGACCGGAAAAGGTTCTTCCACGGCGACCGTTGTCAAACAAGGCGTCGACCGACTCTTGAAGCATTCTTCTCTCGTTACGAATAATGATTTCAGGAGCATTGAGCTCTTGTAGCTTGCGCAAACGATTATTCCGATTGATGACACGGCGATACAGATCGTTGAGGTCACTGGTAGCGAATCGTCCGCCGTCAAGAGGTACAAGTGGACGTAAATCGGGTGGAATCACGGGAACAACCTCAAGCATCATCCACTCTGGACGATGGTCTTGTCGTTGAACCCCTTGCTCGTCCAAGAACGAGTCTAAAACCTTCAAGCGCTTTGTGTACTTTCGTTGCAGAGCCGCAGAAAGAGGATTGGTAGCGATCTCTCGAAGACGCGCGCGCAGGGTCTTTGCAATCTCTCCCAAGTCCATCTCTTTCAGTCGATCGCGAATCACTTCTCCGCCCATACCGACTTCGAAAGCATTGGGATATTCGCTGAACACGTCGGAATACTCTCGGTATTCATCTTCCGTCAGAATTGCTCCAACGTACAGCATGCCTGCCTTGAGAACTCCCTCTTCCACTTTTCGGTTGATCAAGTCTTCATCGACCCACTTGACCATGTAGACCTCACAGTACAATACTTGTTCCAAGGAACGAAGAGAGACATCGAGGAGATTTCCTATTCGGCTCGGCAAGCTTTTTAAAAACCAAATGTGGGCGACAGGCGTTGCGAGATCGATGTGTCCCATGCGCTCGCGACGCACTTTGGATACTGTAACTTCAACACCACACTTTTCACAGATGATGCCGCGGTTCTTTTGACGTTTGTACTTTCCGCACAAACATTCCCAATCCTTTACTGGACCGAATATCCGAGCACAAAATAGCCCATCTCGTTCCGGTTTGAACGTTCTATAATTAATGGTTTCAGGCTTTTTGACTTCACCTGAAGACCAGTAACGAATGTCCTGTGGGGAAGCGAGACCAATTTTGACCGCGGTATAATTTAATGGGTTTTTGGGTTTGTCTGTGGATCTCAGATCTGACACATTCAGCTCCATTGCGAGTGTTTAAAAAAATTCAAAAATAACGGGGATAGGGGTGTGAATATACGAGAGGGCTAGTTGAAAACGTCTTTGTTCTCAATCAGCTTTACATCAAGCGCCAAAGCTTGAAGTTCTTTCACCAAAACATTGAAGCTTTCCGGCAAGCCAGCTTTTAGTACGTTGTCACCTTTTACAATTGATTCATACATGCGGGTTCGACCGAGAACGTCATCGGATTTGACAGTCAAAAATTCTTGTAGAGAGTAGGCTGCACCATAGGCTTCTAAAGCCCATACTTCCATCTCTCCGAGTCTTTGTCCACCGAATTGTGCCTTACCACCCAGTGGCTGCTGGGTAACCAAAGAGTATGGTCCAATACTACGAGCATGGATTTTTTCATCGACCAGGTGATGAAGCTTTAAGACGTACATGACACCAACGGTAACGCGGTTTTCAAAGGGCTCCCCTGTGCGGCCATCAAACAGGATTGTCTGACCGTCCTTATCGAAGCCGGCCAATTCAAGCCCTTCTCGAATTCTATCTTCGTTTACGCCGGAGAACACCGGTGTGGCAACGGTCACGCCGTTTTTATATTTGGACGCAAAGCTCTTCAACTGATTGTAGTCTGCTTTACGAAGAAACTCTTCCGTATCTTCTTGTCCCGCAAAGACGCGCAACATGTATTCACGAAGCTCTTCGAGTTCTCGTCCTTCTTCGATCATTCTCTGAATCATGATGCCCATACCACGAGCAGCCCACCCGAGGTGGGTTTCCAAAATTTGACCTACGTTCATACGAGAAGGAACACCGAGAGGATTCAATACGATATCCACCGTGGTTCCGTCTGCGAGATACGGCATATTTTCGACAGGCATAATTCGGGACACAACACCCTTGTTACCATGCCGACCGGCCATTTTATCTCCTACCTGCAATTTACGCTTGATCGCGATGTAAACTTTGACCATCTTGATGACGCCAGGGGGTAGTTCGTCGCCTTTACGTAAACGATCCTTCTTCTCTTCAAAACGATCTCTGACCTGTAGAATCTTTTGTTCTACTTCGTCTCGGATATTCCAAATCGCATTTTCAATATCGCGGCCTTTCTTCGCATCTGAGACTGTCAGTTCTTCATAATCACCAAAGTCCAGCTTCGAAAGATTCTCTGACGTGTACTTTTCTCCGGCTCCGATGACTTCGACATCGTCTTTCATCACAACCAAATCCGATTTGTATCCGATCAACATTTTATCGAGCTGTCGTCGCGCTGACTGCTCGATGATTCGAATGTTTTGCGCCAAATCGCGACTGATTTTCTTTTCGGTTTCCGCAATGATCTCCAATGCGCGAGAATCGAGTTCAATTCCATCTCGAGCGAAGACTTGGGCACCCATAACGACACCGTGAACGCCCGGACGAGCCTTCAAAGAGGTATCTTTTACATCGCCGGCTTTTTCTCCGAAGATCGCGCGAAGCAACTTTTCTTCGGGAGAGAGTTGGGATTCACCTTTTGGCGTAATTTTCCCAACCAAAACATCTCCGGGCTTTACATATGCCCCAATTCGTATGATTCCGGCTTCATCTAGATTTTTTAGCGCCTCTTCTCCAATGTTGGGAATGTCACGCGTAATTTCTTCTTTTCCGAGTTTGGTGTCTCGCGCCGCAACCTCGTACTCTTCGATATGAATGGAGGTGTAAACGTCGTCTCGAACAATGCGCTCTGAGATCAAAATGGAGTCCTCGAAGTTGTACCCTTGCCATGGCATGAAGGCAACAACAGGGTTTTGCCCCAAGGCCAACTCACCAACATCGGTCGCAGGTCCATCGGCAATGATAACACCAGCTTCTACTCGGTCACCAATCTTGACCAATGGTCGCTGATTGATACAGGTGTTTTGGTTTGAACGACGGAACTTCGTGAGATTGTAAATGTCTACGTCGCCACCAATTCCCTCTGCATCCGCGTCTGCATGAACCACGATTCGAGTAGCATCAACATCCGTTACGACGCCATCTCGCTTGGCGGTTGTGGTTACACCAGCATCTCTTGCTACGAAGAACTCCATACCGGTGCCGACCAACGGTGCACAAGACTTGATCAAAGGCACTGCTTGTCGTTGCATGTTCGCACCCATCAACGCACGATTCGCGTCGTCGTTTTCAAGGAAGGGAACCAGCGATGCCGCGACTGAAACCATCTGATTTGGGCTCACATCGACGAGATCAACTTGCTCGGGTTTGACAATCTTTATGTCGCCATCTTGGCGAATAATTACGCTTTCTGCCG
>JAYYRF010000580.1:0-2910 GCA_036127535.1 Myxococcota bacterium
AATGACATCCACCTCGACGACCACGACGTCTCACCGACGCATGCCAATCTGCTACGAAAGAGTACGGGGTACCAAATCAATCTACTCGATCGAAGTAAAAAGATCTATTTAAACGGAGAGGTCGTTCGGAGAGGTCTCCTCAAATACGGTGATCGTGTCAAGCTGGGCCGCTTTGAATTAACGCTGATGGAGGGCTCTCCTCCGAAAGAGGAACAAAGAAAGGAATTAGAAACCTTGGAGCGATTGGTTCAGTTCTCCGCAAAGCTGATGGAAGAGACAAACCCATCCGCGCTTTTTGAACGCCTACTCGAAGATGTTGTTCTTCTCACAGCAGCAGAAAAAGGCTTTATTATCGTCATAAAAGATGGAACCCGGCACCTCGCTGCGTCCCACAATATAAAGTCATCCGTTAGTTCTTTATCCAAAGTATCCGACACCATTGTAGATCGCGTCATTGAAAGCAAGGAACCTCTCATCGTATCCAATGCTTTATCCGATCAAACCTTCCGTCAAGCGCAATCGGTCATCGATCTTAAAATATCCAGTGTTATGTGTGTTCCCCTAGTCTACCGAAAGGATCTACTCGGCGTAATATATCTGGGCAATGACGCAATTACGGGTCTGTTTGAACAAAAGACCCTCAAAATATTAACCGTTTGGAGTTCCCAAGCGGCTTTGATCTTACATACCGCACTCATGCTCAACGAGTTGCAGATTAGCAATAAGAATTTAAGAGAGCAGTTGAATCAAACCGGACAAGGTAAAATCATTGGTTCGTGTACCCCGATGAAAAAGGTCTTTCATCTTATCAAACGCCTGGCACCTACGGACTTGTCCATTTTAATTTTGGGGGAGACCGGAACCGGCAAAGAACTCGTCGCCAAAGAACTTCACGAACAAAGCGATAGGAAAAAGAAACCCTTCATCTCTATCAACTGTGGTGCAATACCGGAGAATTTGTTGGAGTCTGAACTTTTTGGTCATAAAAAAGGAGCTTTTACCGGCGCGGTGACGGACAAAATTGGAAAGTTTGAAGCGGCACATGGTGGCACCATATTTCTCGATGAAATCGGCGAAATGCCTATGAATCTCCAAGTCAAACTGCTCAGGGTTTTACAAGAGCGTAAGATCGAACGGGTCGGTGAACTCAAAGCGAGGCAAATAGATATTCGCGTTATATCGGCCACCAACAAAAATCTAGAAGATGAGATCAAAGAAGGTCGTTTTCGTGAAGATCTATTCTACCGCCTAGCCGAGGTAACCATCCAACTCCCACCTCTGCGAGAAAGAGGAACCGATATCCACGACCTCGCCCTTTTCTTCTTAAACAAATATGGGGAACAGTATGCTTCGGACGCGAAAGGCTTTAGCTCCGGAGCCATACAAGCGATGCTCAGCTATTACTGGCCCGGAAATGTCCGACAGCTGGAAAGTCGAATCAAAAAAGCCAGCATTATGTCTGAAAATAGCATGTTGTCTGCGGAAGACATCGGGATTGCCGGCGTAGAAACAAAGGACTTTCGGCCACTTGATCTTGCAACCGAAGACTTCAAACAGAGCTATATTAAAGAGGCCCTCGAAATTCACAATTGGAACAAGGCCAAAACGGCACGTGCACTGGGTGTCGATCCGCGAACCATTTTTCGGTACATCGAAAAATTTCACAAGGACTAAGTATGAAAACCATTGGTTTGAGCGGTGGAATTTCGTGTGGGAAGTCCAGTGTCGCCCGAATTTTGGAATCTCTTGGCGTACCGATTATCGATGCGGATCAAGTGGCAAGAGAGATTGTAAGCGTGGGTCAGGAAGCGCTCAAAGAGATCGAAGAACACTTCGGTTCGAATATCCTCACGCCCGAGGGTAATCTCGATCGCAAAGCGTTGGGCGCCATCGTCATGCAAGATGCAAAGCAGCGAAAAGCGTTGGAACGGATCACCCATCCCAAAATTAAACTGTCAATCCTGCATCAGCTACTCTCTTTAAAACAAGACGGGCACCGTGCAGCCGTCGTAGAGGCCGCCCTAATGGTCGAAACCGGAAGTTTTAAACAATACGATGCTTTAATCATTGTAAGCTGCCATCCCGAGATTCAAGAAGAACGCCTCATGAAACGAGAAGGTTTTTCACGGGAAGAGGCACAGCGCTGGATCGCTTCCCAACTGCCCCTCGCAGAGAAAGAAAAGCATGCCGATTGGTTGATCAACAACAGCTTTGATCAACAAACTCTCTTACGAACGGTTGAGAAAGGATGGAGTAAACTCTTGATTGCGCTAGAGTCCGCTCCTAGTACGTCAAAATAGAATCGACACGTCCGGACAAGACTTCGCGTCCTTTTAAAAAGGAGAGTTCGATAACAAAGGCAAATGCGTGCACTTCTCCCCCCAAGGTTCGGATTAGTTCCGTCGTAGCCTTTGCGGTTCCACCCGTAGCGAGCAAGTCATCCACAACGACGACTTTTTGCCCAGAGACGATCGAATCGGAATGCATTTCCAATGTCGCTTCGCCGTATTCCAAAGCATAGCTGTGGGAAATCTTGTCTGCAGGAAGTTTGCCCGCCTTACGAGCGGGTACAAAGGGTAGCCCAAGCCGCATAGCAAGAGGAACACCGAAGATGAAGCCGCGAGACTCCACACCAACCACGACATCGATATCTTTATCGCGATACAAATCCGCGAAATAATCCGTCACTTTATCCATAAGTGCGGCATCGGATAACAAAGGGGTGATGTCTTTAAACTGGATACCCGGCTTCGGAAAGTCCGGAACGTTCCGAATAATTGAGGCTACTTCGTCTTGCAAAGTCATATTTTTATCTCCCAACAAAATTGAAAATGTTAGCCGGGACATAATAACCGTACGTCAGTGTGATTGCGAAACAAGAATATGCAATTCGAGATCTACTATGTCAAA
>JAYYRF010000581.1:0-6256 GCA_036127535.1 Myxococcota bacterium
CAGTGAGCCAGCAGGTATGACCATCCCAGACGTAACCAATGAACCCGCTCCCACAATCGAGCCGGAACCAATCACGCATTTATCCAATAAAATAGCTCCCATACCAATAAGACAATCGTCCTCGACCCTACATCCATGCAACAAAACCTTATGTCCGACCGTCACTCTCTTGCCAACATGCACAGTAGAAACACCACCGGTTGCATGTGCAACCGAACCATCTTGAATATTGCTTTGGGCGTCGATGTAAATCGCACCTTGATCGCCACGCAGTACAACCAAGGGCCAAATACTTACTTCTTGTGCAAGAAAAACGTCTCCAATAACAACCGAAGTTGGATCGACATACGCCAAGGGGTGAACTTGGGGAGAGTGTTCTTTGAAAGGACGGATATTCGACATAGAGAGAGTCAAAGGAAGGATGTGTTTGGTATATCCAATCAGAGGGGGAAAGCAAGAAAATAAAATGGTCTACACAATCTCAACCGACTCCTGTAAAAGGGCAACCGCTTGCTCTAAACCATGATTTCTGTGGAGAATACGAAAAAGAGGGTCACCCACTTCAACGGTATCACCGATCCGCTTCTCCACATAGATCCCCACACCATGGTCTATCGCTTCGTGTGCTTGGGTTCGGCCACCGCCCAAGAAAACAGACGATTGACCAACCAACAGGGCGTCGCATTTTTGTAAGACACCACGACTTTTCGCTTCTATCACCAACTCTGAGCAACCACCACCGAGAAGAGGTTCTCGAACGCGACCGCCATGAGCAGTAACCATTTGCTCCCACACCTCGTATGCCGCACCGGAGGCGAGCACTTCGCGAGCCCTTGGGTCCCCAATAAGTTTGCAAACCAACTCTTGGAGTTCGACTGGACCGCCACCTTTCAAACAGTCTATGGCTTCTTGCACCTCGATGGCATTGCCTACCGCTCGCCCGAGTGGGGCGTTGGTTTCTGTCAAAACATAACGCATCTCCAAACCGGCGGTTCGACCGACCGACGCCAATTCCTCGGCCAAGGATATCGCATTTTCCTTTGTCTTCATAAAAGCGCCCGTTCCCCACTTTATGTCCATTACAAGCTCAGAAATACCTTCGGCAAGCTTTTTTGACAAAATACTCGCTACAATTAATGGAATACAAGGGACGGTACTCGTCTCATTTCGGAGGGCATATAAAATGCGATCTGCGGGCGCTAAATCCTCGGTTTGGCCACATATAAAACAGCCGACATCATCAAAGATGCCAGAGAGTTCTGCTTTGGACAAATCGGTTCGATAGCCGGGTATAGACTCCAATTTATCCAATGTTCCACCGGTATGTCCCAGTCCACGGCCGCTAATCATGGGGATCCGCACGCCCAAAGAACGCCAAAGTGGAGCCAGCACCAAGGACACTTTATCCCCCACTCCTCCGGTAGAGTGCTTATCGACCACCCTTTCCATACAATCCCAAGATAAAGTGTCCCCGCTGTAGGCCATCGCCATGGTTAAGGAAGCGGTTTCTTCATGGCTGAGTCCATTGGAAAACACGAAGGCTAAAAATGCGGCCGCTTGCGACCTCGTTGCTGAACCTTGAACAATTGAGAGAACCATAAACTGGATGTCGTCATGGGAAAGCGTCTTTCCATCTCTCTTCTTCTCTATAATCGCCCTTACGGTTCGCATAATGCTTCCCTCAACCTCTACACTAGTAGGCTCCCTTTCCTGTACCACCCGTTACAATTGCGATGCTTGCCGAAGCCCCCAAACGGGTGGCTCCCGCGGCAATCATCTCGATCGCATCTTGCGCAGAACGGACACCACCCGATGCCTTGACACCCATATCAGGACCAACCGTTTGACGCATCAAAGCAACATCCTCGGCCGTAGCGCCACCGCCACCAAAACCGGTGCTTGTCTTCACAAAGTGGGCTCCAGCAGCCTTGCTAATCGCAGAACCAGCGATTTTTTCTTCTCGCGTCAGCATCGTGGTTTCCAAAATCACTTTGACGGGATAGCCCGCAGCGGCTTCCACAACCGCCCGTATGTCTTGGAAAACCAAGTCGTGATCTCCCCCTTTCAGGGCCCCGATGTTGATCACCATATCTATTTCTTGGGCGCCGTCTGCAATCGCCTTTCGCGTCTCTCCTGCTTTTCCTTCTGTCACCATCGCACCGAGCGGGAACCCAACGACCGCGATTGGCTTTACGACAGTACCAGAAAGCAATCGACTTGCGAGAGCAATCCACGTTGTATTCACACAAACACTTGCAAAACCAAATTGGCGTGCCTCTTCACATACACGAACGATATCAGCGCGTGTTGTCGTCGGTTTTAGCATGGTGTGATCTATGTAGCGAGCAAGCTCTTTGGGCGTCTTTTTGGGATCTCCGGAGGTTCCAAATCTCGTTGCACCAGCGTCGGCCAATGCGCGTAGACCGCCTTTTTCTTGCCATGTTCCGCGCACCTCAGCGTTGGGGGGAACCAAATCTTTCTGCATTTTCGCGCGAACCCGATCCGCCACACGCTCTATCAATTCCTGCCGTTGTTCTGGACTTAATCCCTTAAGTAGATCGCTCATCATCAACTCCCTTTCGTGATTAGCCTAACAAGAACGGACGCAAAAGACCATCTTTTGCGTCCGTTCCAAATAGAAAACGTGCCCTAGCGAGCGATTGTGATGCTCTCCATCTTAACTGGATTTACCGGATTGTCTCTCATGGTTCTGACCTTTGAGATGCGCAATACAACATCGTATCCTTCGGTAACCTTTCCAAAAACCGGGTGTTTCGATGGGGTACGGGGATTGAACCAGTCGAGGTAATTGTTATCAGCCACATTGATAAAAAACTGTGAACCGCCGGAATTGGGGCCAGAATTCGCCATCGAAAGAGTTCCGGGCGCATTGGACAGTTTTGCAGTATGCTCGTCAGGGATAGAATAGCCTGGCCCACCCGTTCCGTTGCGCGGGCTCTTGGGATCTTTACTGTGTGGGCACCCAAACTGAACCATAAAACGAGGAATCACACGATGAAAGTGAAGACCGTCGTAGTAGCCGCTCTCTGCAAGCTTGATAAAGTTACTCGCGGTGATGGGCATTTGATCTTCGTATATTTCCGCGCTAAACGTTCCTTCTGAAGTGTTGAATGTTGCAATTGCATTTGCCATGTTTTTTCTCCTGTGACACATTGATTTAAATCGAGATAAATGGTTAACGCACTGTCATCAGATCGCCTATAAATCCGACTCTGAAAATCGAGGAGTTCGCCCATGACGCAGCAATACAAACTACTTTTTGTATGTACAGCCAATATATGTCGCTCTCCTATGGCTGAGGGTTTCGCTTCCGTACTGGGTGAAACCTATGGCTTCAACGTGCAGGCGCGCTCCGGTGGAATTATGAATTTAAAAGGACACCCTCCGGCGAAAAACGCTATCAAGACGATGAAAAAGGAAGATATCGACATCTCTCCTTTGCGGAGCAGCGGTGTATATCCGGAGGATGTGGAGTGGGCCGATTACATTTTGGCTATGGAGCCCAAGCACGCCATCAAACTCAGGGAAGCATTTCCCAAGGCAGAACAAAAAATTTTAATCCTTGCCAACTTTGGTGGAAAAATGAAAATCGCAGACCCCGTCGGCTCTTGGATCTTCCGGTTTCACAGTACGAGAAAGGAGATAAGAAAGTGTATACTGGGATTCTTGGGGGAACTGGCAAAACGGGATAACTAGCGAGGATTCGTCATTTTTTGGTGTTTTTTCCACTTCCAAGAGTTGTCGTAAAAAGACCACTGATACAAATAGAAGTAGCCGTCTTGTACCGTAAACGAGAAGTTTTTACGATCTCCATTCTCGTTCGCAATGGTGAAACGGTGTTTCCCCAAAGGGAGCTTGTGCTTGACCAAAGGGGCGGAACGAACAAACTTGCCATCGATGTAAACCCTAGAGGTAACGTCGGCGGATATAGTCACTTGACCGTATCCCAAGGCCTTAACCTCAGTTTTTTTTGTCGGTTCAACCTTCTGTTTTTTCTTTTTGGCTCTGATTTTGGTTTTGGTTTTGGTTTGCTTAACCACGGGTGTATTGGTGACCGTCTCTGTTTTGGTCTCTACAATCACTTCTGTCGGCGTTGGCTCAACAATTGTAGGAGGCGAGCTCTCTTGCACCACTTCAGGTGTTTGCTTTTTATTTCCAACCAAGCCGGAAAACACGAAATACAAAACCAATACGATGATTGCGCCCACAAGTATAACACTCAAAAATCCGAATACGTTGGTCGAGTAATTAGAGCCTTGGGACTTATCTTGAAAAAATTCAAACGGAAGTCCTTTCCTCTTTGGGTTTTCCCGCAGTTCTTTGATCTTTTTGTAGAAGAAAATCAAGTCTTCTCGAGCCCTCACCAAGTCACTGGATAGACCGGACAAGGCTTTACCCATATCTTCTGCCGTCGCAAACCGCGCCTCGGGGTCTCTTTGCAACGCGCGCATCAACAAGGGTTTGATCTCCTTGTAATCCTTTGGAAGCTTGGCGATCATGCGTGCAGCTTCGTCACCTTGCAGAAGTTTTTTTATCTGAGCGGTATTCTGTCGATTGGGAAACATCGGCTGCAGAGAGATGAGCTCATACAAAACGATCCCCAAAGAGAAAACATCACTTCTCAACGTAAGGGGTTGCCCCGAAGCTTGCTCTGGAGACATATAGCCCCAAGTACCCCGAATCGCACCTGGACGTTCCTGTGCAATACCCGCTAGCGAAACACCAAAATCAACGACCTTGATCACACCACGTCCGTCGATCATCACGTTGCTCGGTTTAATATCGCGGTGAACCAATCCCAGTTGAATCCCCTCGGGCGTACTCGCTTGGTGGGCATGATGAAGACCTTCACAGATTTGACGACCGATCTCAGCAACCAAGCTTTGGGGTATCATCAGACCATGTTTTCGACACGTTTTAAAGAGGTGGCGCAGCGTTAAGCCATCCACAAACTCCATGACCAAGTAGTAGTAACCGGCGTCTTCGTTGAAGTCTTGAATCTGAATTAAGTTCTTGTGGCGAAGGTTTGACGAGACCAACGCTTCGTTGATGAAAAGCTTTTTAAACGCCTCATTGGACGCTTGCTTCGGATCGATGATTTTGATGGCGACCTTCGGAGAAATACCTGCAATACTGTTTCTTCTGGCCTCGTATATCGTAGCCATTCCCCCTTTGGATATCGGACGAACCAAATTGTATCGACCGAGCTGCTTGGGTATTTGTTGTTGTGCCATGCTCAGGTATCCCTCACATATTTACATTCTATCCAATGCCTCGATTCCCAACAAGGAAAGACCCTTCTCTAAAATGCAAAGCGTACACTCCACCAACGAGAGACGTGCATTTTTGATCGGCTCGCTTTCCGCAGAGAGTACCGGACACAGATTATAAAAGCGATTGAAGCAATCTGCAATCGTATATAAATAGTCACACAGAAGGTTGGGCTTACAGTTTTGTTGTGACATTTCAACAACAACTGGAAATTTTAACAAAAGCAACACCAATTCCCTCGCTATGGGAGCATGGATCATCAGCGAGTCCATGTTGTGCTCTGCACGGCCGGATTTCCTCTGAATACCGCGACCACGCGCATAACTATACATCAAAAATGGAGCAGTGTTTCCTTCCAAAGACAAAACCTTGTCCCATGTAAACTGTACATCTGTTTGGGGGTTTTGCGCCAAATCAGAATAGCGAATGGCAGCGAGTCCCACTGCTTCGGCAATGTTTTTCCTCTCGTCTTCCGATAAATGTCCTGATTTTGCATCGGTAACCATCCGAGCGCGTCGCACTGACTCATCCATCAGATCGATGAGTCTTATCACATTCCCTTTCCGCGAAGACATCGCTCCTTCCGGTAACTTGAGCATACCAAACCAGGTATGGATCAACGCGGGCTCTGCAATATCCTCTTCGCCTCTTAACGTGCGCCAGCGGTTCCAAATGTGAAACACCTGCCGAAAATGCAGTTGCTGACGCGTATCGGTGACGTAAATAATCCGGTTCGGATTCCACGTTTTCTTCCGATACTCCAAAGTGGCCAGATCTGTCGTCCCATATAAAAATGCACCGTCTTGTTTTTGAACGACCAATACGGTATTTGCAATGCTCTTGGGATCCGTATCCTCGGGAAAGCGAATGATCGATGCGCCTTCAGAGTCCGTACTCAAACCACACGCTTTCAGCGAAGATACAACGTCGGGCAAAGCATCATTATAGGCGCTTTCGCCGAGTG
>JAYYRF010000582.1:0-4492 GCA_036127535.1 Myxococcota bacterium
TTCTTTTGTACAGGAGCCCTTGAGCAGAGAATGTTGGGCTTGCATAGCGTGTATATCGATAAAGATCACGCGATACGGGTGTGGCTGGAACGATAGATTGTGCTTTTGACTTTGAGAACGGTAGAAGGACATCCATTCTTCGCTATGGTTTTTGTCGATGCCGTCTCCAAACAGAGGGAAGCTTTTTAGTAATTTGGGATCGTTCTCAAAGATGAGTTTTTCCACACCCACGGCCATGGAGAAGTCGTGTTGATGCAATGCTTGTAGAGCACTGTGAAAAGCAACGCTACCGGTTGCGCAACCGGCTTCGACATTGACGATGGGGGTGCGAGTAGGGATGATTTCTTCTTGCATGAGTGGCCAAAGAGCTGTTTGACCGCGGATATTTGCCTGTCCAAATGCATGCATCGCACAATTGCCGAAGTAAACGATTTCGGGTTTTGCGTTGCTTTGGGAATCGGAAAGGCACTGTGTAATGGCCGTTTTGGAGAGATCTCGAAAGGATTGGTCGATCTGTTTTTTAAACGGTGTACAGCCAACACCAATGATATAGGGCACAATAACTCCAAGGTGTATCTTTATTCATAACCGTCTGAAAAAGAGAAAGAAAACGCAGAATCCTTCTTTGTTGTCTTCTCAGGAATACGGCACTTTTTTTACATCGAAGTGGAGATGCGTACCGATTGCCATTAGGATTAGTTAAATAGACATAGGAGGCTTATCTATGACCCAAAATTCTCTTTTTGCTTATTTGGAAGGGGTATACGCCCCCGTTGAGAACGAAAACACCGACATCGACTTGGTTGTGCACGGAGAGATCCCAAAGGACATGTGCGGTGCATACGTTCAAAACAATCCCAATCCACGATTTGCCCCCAAAGGATTGTATCATTGGTTTGATGGTGATGGTATGATTCACGGTGTTCAGTTGCGCGACGGTGTCGGTACATACCGAAACCGCTATGTTCAAACCCGTGGCTTTCAAAAAGAAAAAGATGCTGGTGACACTCTTTGGAGAGGTATTTTGGAGCCCTTTGACCCAAAGAACAAGACCCCCGATAAAGATACGGCAAACACCGACTTAATTTTTCACAACGGTCAGTTATTAGCGACATGGTGGCTGAGCGGTCAGCCGTACGCGATCGATCCGATCTCATTGGATACGAAAGGACCCGAAACGTTTGACGGTACGTTGAGTATTCCCGTTGCAGCTCATCCCAAACTCGATCCGCGAACCGGAGAATTGATTGTGTTTGGCTACAGTCCCTATCGAAAGCCCTACTTAGAGTCGGCTGTAATCTCCGCAGAAGGCAAGATGACCCATCGGGCAGACCTACAGTGTCCTGATCCCAGTCTCTTTCATGATATTGCCATTACAAGTAACTATACGGTCTTTTTAGATTTACCCATGATTTGGGATCCGGAAAAGCTGCTCCAAGGCAAGAGGCGGGTTCGTTTTCTCAAGGATCGTCCTTCGCGTTTTGGTGTGATGCCGCGATATGATGATGGGAGTCGCTGCCAATGGTTCACATTGCCCTCTTGCTATATTTATCACACCATCAATGCACGAGAAGAGAAAGACGAAGCTGGAAACGTCGTCGTTGTCATGACCGCCTGTCGCATTGAAAACCCACTTCCCAATACGGATCATGCCTTGGAACCGGAAATACCCCGTCTGTTCTTTCTTCGGTTGCATCCCTTTTTATACGAGTTCCGCTTTAACCTTGGTACCGGAGAGGCTTCTCAAAAACAGCTCGATGATTACCCAACCGAGTTTCCAAGAATGAACGATGATTGGATTGGCGTTTCCTCTCAGTGGAGCTACAATCCGAGGATTGCAAAAGAACCCACCTTACTCTTTGACGGTTTTATTAAGTACAACACAAATACCGGCGCATCGCAACACGTGGTGTATGGAGAGGGTCGCATTGGAGGAGAGACAGTTTTTGTTCCGAAAGAAGGGGCGAGCGCAGAGGACGAGGGCTACGTCACAACGTTTGTTCGAGATCGGAAGAACGAGCGCTCTGAATTGGTGATCTACGATGCGCAAACGTTGGATTTGGCGGCGCGGGTTATGATTCCGCGTCGTGTTCCGTTTGGTTTTCACGCCAACTGGGCTCCTCACCCGCGTGTATAGTTGTCTTACAGGGCGATTTTCCACTCCACGCCTGTAGGGGTGTCCATAACGATAACCCCCTTTTCGGCGAGTTCGTCTCGGATTCGGTCGGATTCAGACCAGTTCTTGTCCGTGCGAGCTTGTGCTCGTGCTGCTAAGGAGCGCTCAATATCGTCGGCATCCAATCCCATGGCCTTGAGCCGCTTTTCTTTGACTTCTTTTTGAAAAGATGATGGGTCTCCGCTGAGCAAGCCAAGTGCATTGTGGAAGGATGCAAAGCCCTCCAATGCCTTTGCAACCAAGGGTCCACCGCGCTTTTTCGCTTTTTTGTGCTGTGCAAATCGATTGATCGCCCGCGCCAATTCAAAGGTGTGCGAAAGGGCAATCGCGGTATTGAAATCTTTATCGAGCGCTTCGTACAGCTTTTCTTGGAAGTTTTGGCTTTGTTCCCACAGTTCTTGTGCTGCGGGGCCCATCGTTTTAGCGAGTTGTTCTGGTTTTTCGCTTCCACCCATCTGTAACGCAACTTCCTTTGCGTCGTATAGGCGGGCCAGCATCGCTAAGGCTTCGTTGAGGGCACTGCCTGACCAAGGTAGCGGGGAGCGATAATGGTTTTGAAGCAGATAGAGGCGGATACATTCGGCGGGATATTCTTTGAGGGCGGCTCGGATATTAATTACGTTCCCGAGGCTCTTGCCCATTTTTTGGCCGCCTTTCATCGTTAATAGGCCGTTATGCATCCAGTAGGTTGCATAAGAGGTGCCCGAAGAACATTCGGACTGTGCGATCTCATTTTCATGGTGGGGAAATACGAGGTCGAGTCCACCACCGTGAATATCAATTTGCTCTGCGAGACAGGATTTTGCCATGGCCGAGCACTCGATATGCCACCCTGGACGTCCTTTTCCCCAAGGAGATTCCCAAGAAGGCTCTCCTGGTTTGACCGCTTTCCAAAGAGCAAAGTCGGCGGCGGCTCCTTTTCCCGCGTCTTCATCTCCAGAACGGAGCTCGTCCACTTTTTGACCCGAAAGTTTACCGTATTCCGGTGCGGTTTTTACCGAGAACCAAACGGAGCCTTCTGATGCGTAGGCGTGTCCCTTATCGATCAGAGACTGGATTAAATCGATAATGCTGTGGATGCTTTCTGAAACACGCGGCTCCTCGTCGGGGTCGATGAGGCCGAGTTGGCGGACATCTTCGTGAAAGGCATCGATATAGTGTTCTGCGAGCTCCATTGGCTCCATCCCTCTCTCGGCAGCACGACGAATAATTTTATCATCCACATCGGTAAAATTGCGAACAAAGCGAACATCCCAGCCCCGATGACGTGCATATCGAAAAAAGGCATAAAACACGACCATTGCGCGTCCATGTCCCACGTGTATGTGATCGTATACCGTCATTCCACATACGTAAAGACGGATTTTTCCTTCTTCCAGGGGAACAAAGGATTCCAGGTTTTTACTCAGCGTATTGTAAATTTGAAAGGGTGCCGGCATCGAGACTCCACAGGATTCAGGTTCACCCGAACCTGTTTAATTCAATCCCTTTGATCGAACAAATTAAATACTGATTTTCAAACGGGTGTACAGCACCCGTTTGAATTCCGTTGGCTTCATTACTGGATAGAGCACACCCTTTGTCTACGAAAGTTAAAGCTCCGCCAGTCAGAAGTACAATACTCCTTTAATACTTTCCTTTCTTCGTCGTACAAGGTGAAGTACGGAACAGATTTTTGGGCGGCGTACAGTTCACCGGGACTCAAGTCTTTGCGCGCTAATTCTCGTTTGTCCTCAACATTCCAATATACAGAATTGATGTCTGGACTGAGTAAGGAGAAGGTGAAGATACTAAGACCACTCAACACCAATACCCGTTTGATGAGTATGGCTTGAGAAGACTCCGACCATACATTTTGAAGGGTGAGTACGAGTGCGATACCGGCGGTTAGGATATAGACCATCCCAAAGATACGCGCTTGTGTGTATCCGTAGACTTCAATGTACAGATTCATGCGTATAAAAGCAGATGACAAGATAATTCCGCTTTGTAGCATTAAGAGACCGTATAGACCTTTTTGAAGATGTCCAATTCGCTCTCGGTGAAAGTATCGAAGGGACACGACCATCGCAAATACCAATGCTACTACGGTCATCAATTCATAGAATCCGGCTACGGCATAGTCCGCATAATTGAGGTTGAGCGCGGTTCGATATGCTTCTCCGCCAAACAGATAGGGAACTTGTGAGCACAAGAACCACCCGAAGAGAAGATTCACCATGGCTAAAACCACGTTGGATTCTTGATGCAGAGAGGGGTCGTGCTCTTTTCCATCCGGCAGTTCGATACTGCGGAAGTACAAGCCATCGAAGAGCA
>JAYYRF010000583.1:0-3922 GCA_036127535.1 Myxococcota bacterium
GTTGTAGGAGCATCTGGAATAAATTAATAAACGTAATCAATATAGAAATAAATTGCAAATTTTTTTCAACAATAATTGAAATATTTTTGGGTGTGCTCCGTATAAAAAAGTATGAGAGGAGAAAATCATGACACACATACCCGAGCTAATCTTCAAAAGTCACCAAGAGGCAA
Source organism: Myxococcota bacterium (assembly GCA_036127535.1). Classification (GTDB taxonomy): domain Bacteria; phylum Myxococcota_A; class UBA796; order UBA796; family UBA796. Next base: position 174 of record JAYYRF010000583.1, read on the forward strand.
AATCAATTTGGAATCAAAAACCCGATCGCTCTTTAGAGGATTTATGCCACTCTCTGTTGGAACAGCAACTTGGCTATATTTCTCCCAGTGACCCTCGACTACAGAAAATGTTGATTGATAATTGCGAAATCCTGAAAAAAAGAGGGGATTTGGACGCAATTGTTTCGCTACTAAAACTCATTGACTTTTTTATACAGAGTTCAGACTCCAATCGAAGGGATTACGACCACCTCTACAATCGAATTCGTCTCATGATCCGCCCCAAGGCGGCATAAACTAGACGCTCAATTCTTGCGAACTCGGCAGTTTATCCTTCCAAGGTAAAAGAGCCGTAGCAACTTCCTCCTCTAAGAATTGTGTCACCTGTTGCGGTGCTCTACCAACAAAGGAGGTCGGCTCCAGAAGCCGATCGATTTCAGAATGAATCGGAGCAAAAAGAGGATCTCCTTGTATACGTTCCAGCAAATCATTCGCGCGACCGTGCTGTTTTACCTGCGCGGCTGCTTCGATGGAGTGCTGACGGATTTGTTCGTGCACCTCTTGCCGATCGCCCCCCGCACGCACCATCGCCATAATTATATTCTCTGTTGCCATAAAGGGGAGTTCCGATGCAATCCTCGACCGTATGACTGCAGGATACACAACGATCCCCTCAGCCACATTATGCATGATAGAAAGAACGGCATCAGCGGCTAAGAACGACTCTGAAAGAGATAGACGACGATTGGCCGAGTCATCTAAACTTCTCTCAAGCCATTGTACTGCATGGGTATGAACCGCATTGAGAGATTGATTCATCAAATGGCGACTCAATGCACACGCGCGTTCTGATCGCATTGGATTTCTTTTATACGCCATCGCGGACGATCCGATCTGATTTTTAGCAAAAGGCTCTTCTAGCTCTTTGAGATTGGCCAATAAGCGCATATCGGTCGCCCATTTGTGAATGGTACCACCCATACTCGAAAGAGCGAATAAAATATCGGTATCCGTTTTGCGGGAGTAGGTTTGTCCACAAATGATCAACGAAGATGGAAATCCCATCTTTGCTGCCAGTCGTTGATCGAGCTTAAGGACCTTCTCCTCATCACCGTCAAACAGGGAGAGAAAACTGGCTTGGGTTCCCGTCGTTCCCTTTACACCGCGAAAACGCAGATCGTTTCGCAAGCGCGTGAGCGTGCGAAGATCGACAATTAAATCACTCAGCCAAAGGCATGCTCTTTTTCCAACGGTTGTAAGCTGCGCCGGCTGATAGTGGGTGAAACCAAGCGTCGGTAACGCGGCCCATCGTTTGGCAAATCTGGCCAAAGATTGAATGACGGCCGCAAGCTTCGGAAGAAGAAGATCCAACGCTTGACGAAGAACCAAAATGTCGGTGTTGTCCCCTACAAAACAAGATGTTGCGCCCAAGTGTAATATGCCTCGAGCACGCGGACAAAGATCCCCATAATGATGGACATGTGCCATAACATCGTGACGAAATTTTTTTTCATACACCGCGACGGCTTGGTAATCGATAACGTCTCGTTGTTTTTTTAATTCTTGGATTTGTTCCTCTTGAATTGGCAGCCCCAGCTCTCTTTGAATCTGTGCGAGAGCGATCCAAAGATCTCGCCAAGTCACAAATTTATTTTGCGCAGAAAAAACAAATCGCATTTCCTTTGAGGCATATCGAGTTCCCAGCGGATTTTGATAATCGTCTTTCATGTATCCTCCTCTTTTGGCGCATCCTTATCCGATTCCTCTTGGCCACGGATTGTTTTTTTTATTTTTTTGTCCGCGAATGCCAAAACAATCGTATACGATGTAGACAATCCGAAGTAAATTTCGGAACGTTTCAAAACGAAACTGTGGTGATTTGAGTATCAGCTTGCCGCCACATAAAAAAAGGAGCTAAAGCGAGTTTTGTCGTTTTTCGCTCCCTTTCTCTCTAAGGAGCAACATGAAAAAGACAAACACTATCCTAAAAAGCCTCGGTATACACGGCTGGCATCGTGAAGAACCCTGTATCATCGCAGCGTTGGCCACGGGAAGCTCTTTGCTTCTCATCGGTGCGCACGGTACTGCCAAGAGTCTCTTACTCGAAAAACTCGCGGAGGCACTGCAACTGCGATTTAGACACTACAACGCTTCGATCCTTAATTTTGACGATCTCGCTGGTTTTCCCGCTCCCAAAGCGGATAAAGTCGAATATCTACGTACCCCGCTGGACGCATGGGATGCACAAGCGATTTTTATCGACGAAATATCGAGATGTCGTCTCGACATGCAAAATCGATTGTTTCCGATCGTACACGAAAAGAAACTGCAAGGCAAAGAACTCGCCCATCTCAAGTACTGCTGGTCCGCCATGAACCCGCCCCATGACGATTATGCTGGTACACAACCTTTAGACATCGCCTTTGCAGACCGATACCACTGGCTCATTCCTGTTCCAAAACTTCTATCGCTCGACGACCAACTCAGCATCATTCAAGGGTCTCAAGCCGATGGAGACGCGGATCTTCGATTGCAAGCGGCCATTCGAGAAACCCGAGGTCGCCTGCGCTTGGTGGAAAAAAGCTTTGGTCCGAGTTTGGCCCCCTTTATCCAAGCGCTAACAGTCGCACTGGAACGCGCAGATTTACCGATATCGCTTCGGCGAGCCCATGTCATTTATAAAAATACACTCGCATTACTCGCAACCGGTCGCTATATCGACATATTTGACGCCAGCACCCGCGCCGTTCTATGCTCCATACCACAAAGCGCACAAAGGAGTATCCCCCATGAAGTCTTAATACAGGCACTCAAAGCATCCAAGAAGCTCCTCAACATTCGATGGGATCCCATTTTAAAAGAGTTACTCATTGAAAAGGATCCTCTGAAGCGCATTCAAATCTGTTTGCGCTCGAACAATGATGACATCATCACAGCAACGATTCTCGATGCCCATGCCGGTTTGGAATATGCCCCTCGGTTGGCCTTCTCCGTAAGACTTTTCTCTTATCTGGTTGAGAATCACTCACAACTACCGGGACTTCTCTTTGAAGCCCTTGGTCGCGATGTCTCTGATCTTCAAAGCCTAAAAAGAAGTGTAGAACGGATCGCAACCCACAGCAAACGCTATCAACTGGCGGATAGAATATCCAAAGAATGCGCAAAGCTCTCCTCTTCCGAGGGTTGGATCGAAGAGGTTTTATGGCAGGGTTTCAATCAGAAAAAGCTCACCAATATCCCCGAAGTGATCTCCTTTGCTCGCCGCCTTCAATCCATCTTTCCGCATCGGATCGCATCATGAGTGAGTCTATACTGCAAAATATGAGTGCACCTCCTCGTTCCAAAATCGTGATTGCTCCCAACAAAGAATCCCAAAAATATTGGAAATGCTCACTTTCCAATCTACCTCCTGCGTCACCTGATTTTGCACTCGAGCTCGCGTACTCCTTCGGCTTCAACAATCCAAACCAACTGATAGCAGTCGTGCAAGAGAGGCTGGACATCTACTTTCTGCCGCCTGTGACCACCGTATTACCCAAAGCCGTCGAACACCAAACACATCCGGACAAACTCTTGATACTCGGGATTTTGGCACGCAGTACGGGACATCTGTACATGTCTCGGCGTCCGATCCGACTCGAACCGATCCTGCTTAAAAGAACTGTCTTTATTTCCGCTCGCGTTGTGATGGAGGAATACCAATGAATACGCTCACACATCGAATCGCACACCTGGATCTTCTCATCCCCTATGGTCTAGAGCGTCTTCTA
>JAYYRF010000584.1:0-5406 GCA_036127535.1 Myxococcota bacterium
ATTTGGCATTATGTTATAAATTGTTTTTTTTTTAAAAGCTGCTTTAAAATGGTGTTAATTTGGTTTTTAAAACAAAAAAAAAACGTCCTAGGGAGCAAACAAGTCCGATAACCAAACAAGAACGCCCCAGCCCAACAAAGCCCAAACCCGAGATTTCAAAACCCAAAAAAGTACGCGACGAAAGCACGGAACGAACGGATTCGAATGTACAAAGACCGAATACCAAGGAGCCGCCCAAAGCAAGGCCCCCAAAACCCGCAACGAAAGCGACCAAAAACATCCCGCCTCCAAAAATCAAAACAAGCGAAAAGTCACCACCGGTAGATTCTCAGGTAAAGCCCGCTAAGAAGAAACGCTCTATCTTCCGTCGCCTGATAAAATACGCCGCGATCGCAACTCTTGTCTTGGGTGTCTTGGGAGCTGCTGGAGGGGCCTATGCCTATCATTATTTCGGACAACAGGTGCCAACGATAGACAGTCTTCGAACTTATTCTCCCCCAACTGTCACCGTAGTCTATGACAGGAACAACAAAATCCTAGCTGAAATATACGAAAAACGTCGATATGTGCGTGAAATTGCCACAGATCGAAACGACAAAAGCGGAAAAATACCCATGCACGTGCAAGATGCCTTCATCGCAGCGGAAGATGCCAATTTTTGGAAGCACACGGGCGTAGATTTTGTGGGTATATTGAGAGCGGTCGCTCGAAACGCGGCGAAAGGCAAAAAGGCACAGGGAGCCTCAACCATCACCCAACAGGTTGCCAAGAACTTCCTGCTCACCTCGGAAAAAACATACATCCGTAAAATAAAAGAAGCGATACTCGCCCAAAGAATTGAAAAAACCTTTCCAAAGGAACACATTCTTTACTTGTATTTGAACGAGATCTATCTCGGTTCTGGCGCATATGGGGTGGAAGCGGCCTCTCGGGTATACTTTGACAAAGGCGTGAACGAACTCACGATTGCAGAGGCAGCCATACTGGCGGGTCTACCACAAAGACCCTCAGACTACTCTCCGCACAAAAACTGGAAGAAAGCGCGAGCGCGCCAACTATATGTTCTGAACCAACTCCTCGACAAAAATTTCATCGACCAAAAGCAATACGACAGTGCAAAAAGCGAGGTCGTACGGGTCATTAAAAAAGACAATGAATTCCTCAAGCAGGCTCCTTACTACACCGAGCATGTTCGTCGATACTTGGTTGAGACGTATGGCTTCGACAAAGTATACAAGGACGGATTGGAAGTCGTAACGGCATGCGATATCGATCTCCAAAAATCTGCCCAACGCGCGTTGAAGCGAAATGTGGAAAAAGCCGACAGAAGAGCTGGCTGGAAAGGCCCCAAAAAGAATATCGAAAAGGACGCCATTCAATCCTACTTGGACGAACAAGAAAAACAACTGACGACCGAAGAAGTCTCGCACATCCGATACGTGACCAATACCGATTCTGACCAAGGGGGTATGCCCGCTCCTCCGGACAAAAGCACCTTACAAAAAGACCGTTGGTACGAAGCCGTCGTCACCAAAGTCGTGAAAGATTACTTTTTTGTCTCTATCGGCTCACACAAAGCCATGATCCCAAACAACTGGACTCGCTGGGGGTACAAGCCCAATCCTGAGCGCAGCTTCAAACGCCGATACCAAAAGGACATGACCAAAGTTGTGAACGAGGGAGACGTACTCGACGTTCGCATCGAATACTTCAATATAGATGAGGCGATCAAGGATGCTTCCAAGCAGACAGCACGCGCACTCAAAAAGATGAAAAAGAAGGAGAAAGGACAATACGTAATGGCGCAGCTCATGCAAAGTCCGGATCTAGAAGGTGCCATCTTTTCATATCGACTGACAAACTCATCGGAGGAGAGAAAGGATCAAGGTGCTGTTTTAGCGATGGTCGGCGGTACCGATTTTAGCAAATCGGAGTACAATCGTGCGACACAGGCAATCCGACAAGTGGGCTCCACATTTAAACCCATCGTATACTCCTCTGCAATAGAAAGTCGTATTTTTACAGCGGGAACCTTGCTTCCTGACGCACCGACCGTATACCAAACCCTCAACAACAAGGTTTGGAAGCCGGGCAATTATGGGAATGACTTCCTCGGAAACATCACGCTTCGAAAGGCGCTAATGCTATCTCGAAACGTATGTACCATTCGCGTTTTGGAAAAAGTATCTCTTGAGAATATTTATATTCAAGCCGGCCCGCGTCTGGGGATTGGATACGACAATCCAACCTGTACCCGAAAGCACATATCTGAAAATGAAATCTGCGACGGGGAAAAAAGTCCTTCCCCCGTTGAGGGAATGGTATGGTGCGAAAAGTGTCTCCCAGAAACATGTCCTTTAATCAACATGGATAGAGCCTATATCAAGTCTAACTCCGTTCCGGATCACGATTTTAAATGCATGAGTGAGATGGAAACACACAATGGAGCGCAGTGGTGTCGAAGCTGCGACGTCAATCTCAGGGTATGCGCATGGGTCGACATAGATACCCTTCCGGAAAAAGATTCTTGCATCGATGCACGGTTGGAAAAAGGGAAGGTCAAATGCCGCTCTTGTGATATGTCTATGGCATTGGGCTCGAGTTCACTCACTATGGAAGAATTGGCCAAAGCCTACAGCGTATTTGGTTCATACGGCAACCTAATCGAACCATACTTCATTGAAAAAGTGAGAGATCGCGATGGCACCATCATCGAAGAACACCAATACACTCCTCCCCAAGAGGTACTGGATCCATCCGTAGCCGCGATTACGCACTGGCTTTTGACACAAGTGGCTACTGGTGGAACCGCAGCAAAAACCAATCGACTAAAATTGCATCTCGCTGGAAAAACAGGCACAACCAATGATTATTTCGATGCTTGGTTTGTGGGTTACAACCCCGACATTATCGCGACTTCATGGGTCGGATTCGACAAACCCCGCTCGATGGGCGTAAGCTTCACCGGTGGTGATATTGCTCTTCCGATTTGGATGGATTATATGAAGGACGCAGTACCGAAGGATGATCCCAAGAAAAATCGTCGTTTTCCATCGATGCCAGGCATTGAGTGGGCTAAGATTGATGAATTAACTGGGATGCTCGCAACCGACGGAATCGCAATGCCCATGTTGCCGGGCACATCACCAACCAACGTTGCTGGTGTAATTGGACAAAAGACGACGGAAGATTTACTCATCGATGACTACTAAAGGCTTCTTACCATTTATTTTACTCTTGTGCTCGTGTGATGAAAATATCATTGTTGAGGAGCAATACTGTAGCGTGGAAATTACAGAGATCCCCTCACTTGAAAGTGAGCAAGAACAACTTCTGTATGCGAGTCCCCTCTCTGTTGTATGGGACACACTTCTACGCATCGATGGCACCCAAGCCGAAATTGTAGGCATCAGTCGTTCGGGATGCAGCGCTTGTGACACATGCAGAATCGACAACGAATGTACCCAATGTGAAGAGTGCGAACCGTGTGCAGAAAGTTGTGACACACAGTGTTATGAAGAACTTCGCTTTATTACCCCTCTATTGAGCGGAGACAGCGCAACTGTCCGACTGATCAATAAATACGGCCAAAGCGACGCATACATCGTGGATGTGATACAATAGCCTATCGTTACTTCCTATGGGCTGAGTTTATTACAAACGATGCGTAGATCTGTACACATGTACTCTTTTGCTTTGGACATGTTGGGTGAAATCGGCTAGTATTCGGTTATTGCAAACTTGGAGAAGTAATGTTTTTGACTCTTGGACTAATCCTCTCACAACAAGCCGAAGCGGGTGGTGTTGGAATGTATACACAAGCAGGTATCCATCAGGGAAATGCTTACTACTACACATACGATGGCGATCAAGGAATCGATACGCAGTTTCTACCGCATTACGGAGTTGGATTTGAAGGAATCCTGGGAGATAAAGATGACCGTTTACACGGCATTTTTCGTCTTGCATGGAACCAAGATCAGCCGGTACAAGCTCCATCTACCCCCGACGGAGAAGAATACTACTTTGCCGATGAATCCACGAAGGGGGTTCGCAACGATGGTTTAATCAGTATCGGACTGCAATGGGGCATATGGGGAGAACCCACCGAATTTCAGGTTATCGCAACAACCTTGCTCACATCCGGATTTTGGACTCCGGATTCTTTGGAATACTTTGTCCTCGATTTGGGAGTCGGAGCCACATTCAGTATGGGAGAAACACTGCAGCTTTTTGGTGTAGCATCCTTCTCTCCTCGATATAGAAAGGAACTCTTCATGGGTTCACAAGCAACCTTTGGGGCAAGAGTCCTCTTCGACTAGCGGCTCCCTCGTCTTTCAACCGGATCGGTAGAGTGAAAATAAATCTCATTCCACTTTTACTACTCCCCTGCTTTTTTTCATGCTCCTTGCCGGTTTCGCAAACCGGAATCGACCGATCTCCCAGCGGTGCCTGTTGGGAGGTTAATCTTTCCAATGGCTTCCAAGGGGAAGCGGAAATAACATCGCTATACCAATGCCTAAACCAAAGAGGATCATTTGACGCCTTCTCGGGTTTAGTGGAATCCTTGAAAGAAAAAGACCGAGAAGGAATTGCACTGGGAGATAATCTGGCCATGGCACTCAATGAGAGCCAAAATACAGATTTAAATCCTGTCGCATTGATTCAGGTCGCTGCAGAGCTCATTGAAGAATCTCCCACGGTCATCGAAAATCTGCAGTACCTAACATTGGAACTCATTTACGGCTCTGTAAACCCATCGTCTTCCATAGATCCTCACATTGGCGAGAACAGCATACTCCTTCCTGCATGGGACATGTTTTATCATCAAAGTCGCGTCTTGCTCGATAATCCGGGCTCTATGGATACGGTTGTTTCCCTGTTTAACGACCCGCGCTTTGAAAAACTCTTTTGTACGCTGCAACGCTTAGAGAGCAGTTCGGCAACCCAAGACTACATTCATCGTCTCTTACCGAACATCGGTAAAAGTTTAGAACTGGTAAAAAATGAGAACAATGACCGCTGGACGGCTTCCAGCGGTCACTCCTTGAAAGATTGGCTGTTTGCGCTAACCGACGGCGATGATGGTCCTCCCCCCTACCGAGAGCTCTTTGAAAAAATACATCCTCTAATCGCTGATCAAAGCCTGCAAACCCCTATCGCAGAGGCCATCCGGATTCATGAACAGCAAGGAGACCTAAGCCGACTGGGAGAAAGCTTGCTGTATCTATCGAGCGTGGATAAAGACGGCGGTTCTTTATCCCTAGGGGAACGATCGGCCTTATATCGTATCATTCGTCTAATGGATCAAAGTAACCAGTCTCTTGAATGTCAATTCTCTATCATTGGGATACCCATAACCGCTATCTCCATTGACAATCTCGCCGTAGAAATCTTAGATCGTCT
>JAYYRF010000585.1:0-4975 GCA_036127535.1 Myxococcota bacterium
GGGGCTCCTTTGGTCGTTGTGACCGGTGGTGGTGCGGTGGTAAAGGCCGCGATGAACTCCGGAAAAAAATGCGTGGCGGCTGGCCCTGGGAATCCCCCGGTTGTCGTCGACGAAACCGCAGATCTCGACCGTGCAGCCCGCGGCATCTACCAAGGTGCGAGTTTTGACAACAACATCATATGCACCGATGAAAAAGAGGTCTTGGCCGTTGAGAAGATCTATGACTCTTTGATGGATCGCATCGAGGGGCTTGGAGCGGTTCGATTGCGCAATCATCAGATTCGTCGCCTCGAGTCTTTGATACTGACACCCGACCGAGCACACATCAATCGCTCTTGGGTGGGTAAGTCTCCCTGCGAAATGCTCAAGGAGATCGATGTTCCGTATCAAGGAGATCCCAGATTGATTATCTGTGATGTTCCGTTTGAGCATCCCTTTGTACAGTTGGAATTACTCATGCCGGTGATCGGATTTGTTCGGTGTAAAGATGTGCATGACGCGATCGATTTGGCTGTGGAAGCCGAGCACGGTTTCCGACACACCGCGAGCATGTACTCCAAAAATATCGAGTCTCTCCATCGAATGGCACGGGTTGTAAACTGCTCTATTTTTGTGAAAAACGCATCGAACTATGCGGGCTTGGGATTTGGTGGCGAAGGCTATACCAGCTTCACCATTGCCTCTCCCACCGGCGATGGGTTGACAACGGCCCGAACATTTACCAGAGAGCGCCGATGTACTCTCTCCGGTTATTTTAGAATTGTATGAGCACCGATACGCTGGCACTTCTCGAACTCGACTCGGTTGCAACGGGGCTTCGCTGCATCGATCTCATGGTCAAGCAGGCTCCCATCCAAATATTGGAAGCCAATTTGGTGGAGCCCGGCCATTTTTTGATCTTATACAGCGGTCCTCTGGCTGCGGTCGAAGAGTCGCATCGGGTCGCCATGGCGTTTGTGGACACCCCGTTAGACAATGTGCTCCTTCCCATGGCGCATCCCGCTTTACTCGACGGTTTGAGGGGCGAGACATTGCTACTCGCTGCGGACTCGTACGACTGTTTGGGGGTTGTCGAGCCTAAAACCATCGCTGGTGCAATGCTGGCTTGTGACCGCTCTTTGAAGGACACATATGTCGATTTGTGTGGAATTCGGATTCAAGGTGGATTGGGCGGCCGTTCTTATTTTGTCGTACACGGAGCACAGCACGACGTAGAGGAGTCATTGGCTGTTGCAACGGAGCGGTTGGGCGAAGAAGGCATTCACAATACGGAGTGCATTGCTCGTCCCCACGAAGAGATGGTTCGATGGCTCTTTCGGCAGTATCCTTTTTCAGTATAATTATTGTAGACACCTCAACTAGGAGAAGAGAATGGAGCTTGCAAAGGTAATCGGACGTGTTGTCGCGACTGTCAAACATCCTTCCTTGGTCGGTGTTCGCCTATTGCTCATCCAACCACAAGACGCGGGAGGTAAAGCACAAGGGGAGCCCATTATCGCAGCCGATCCCATACAGGCGGGACCGGGCGATTTGGTTGCGTGGATAACCGGACGTGAAGCTGCTCTTGCGCTACCAGATACCTTTTCTCCGGTAGACTGCGCGGTTGTTGCAATTGTCGACCACGCATGGCACGATAAGGAGCACTTATGATCTTATGTAAAGTCATTGGGAATGCTGTGGCAACGGTTAAGCATCCGGTATACGTCGGTAAAAAAATCATGGTTGTCCAGCCGGTAGATACCGACGGAAAGACGCCGCAAGGACGAGAATTTCTCGCCATTGATTCCGTACAGGCTGGGCCGGGCGATTTGGTACTGGCCGCACGGGAGGGAAACACCGCACGGCAGATTCTCGGTACCGATACCGATCCCTTGCATTCGGTTATCGTCGGGATTGTCGATGAAATTCGGGTGAGCAAATGAGTCGTGAAGAAACCCTTCGTAGGCAAATCGTCGAGTATGCACATCGACTTCATCGAAGAGGATGGGTTGCCAATCACGATGGAAATATTTCGGCAATTTTGTCCGAGGACCGTCTCTTATGTACCCCAACAGCCGTGAGCAAAGGAGATATACGTCCGGAAATGCTCATTGTGGTCGATCCTGAAAACAAGGTCGTGCAAGGGACTCGTCGCGCTTTTTCAGAGTTGCAATTGCATCGAGCAGCGTATCGAGCGCGTCCGGAAATCGGTTGTGTCATGCATTCGCATGCGCCAACCGCAACCGGATTTGCCGTTGCCAATCAATCGCTCGGGCATCCATTTATGGCCGAACCCGTGGTAAGCTTGGGTACCGAGATTCCGATGGTTCCCTTTTATCCTCCAAAGGATCCAGCTTTGGATCGCGCGATAGCCGATGGTCTCTCGAAAGCCGATGTCTTAATGTTAGCGAATCACGGCGTACTGACAGTTGGTGCAGACTTGGAACAAGCCTTCTTAAGGATGGAACTCGTCGAACATCTCGCCAAGATCGCTTTGGTGGCAAAACAACTTGGGGGAGCGGTTCCCTTATCTTCCGATGTGGTTGCAAAGCTGTCCAAGCGACAGCGGCCCTCTTCCTCTCGGGATCCATCTCTCAAGGCTACGCCGCAAAAGTCCCCAAAGAGTATAACAAGCCCAGATATCTCAAAGGTGGTCGAGGAAGCGTTGCGAAGGAATTTATAGCGCCGCCAAACGCTATCGCTTTCGTAAGATGATGTTGCTTTGTACGCGAGGCCCGTCTATTTGCACGCGCTTGATGGTCTTTTTATACCCGTCTGCGGTAATCTCGAGCTCGTATAGACCTTTTTTGTGTACCATTTGGAAGAAGTAGCCATCTTCAGCGCGTGATTTCCACGTTTCTTTTTCGTAGTAGAGAAATTTTTCTTTTCCGGTCAAACGCGAGCGGATGCGTATTTGTGCCTCGATAGGGTTTTGCTCTCCGTCGATGACCCGGCCTTGAAACGAGGGGGCTTGGTGGAGTGCATCGAGGAATAGGTCGCTCATCCCGCGATACTCAGAGACATACTTTTTGCGGTACATAATCAGCGGTGTGTTGTGCTTCGGAACGCGAATGGTATAGGCATAGGTACCAAATCGATTGAAAAGCCAGTCTTGCGCATTACCGTGTTCGGGGGTTTTGAGCTTTCGATTTAAAACCATAGGCCATTTCTTTTCGGAGAATACCGCGAGCATGCTTTTTCCAACGGGTTTGGCAATATTTGGATACGGCTCTTTCAAGCCCGGGGCAGCATATGGCGTTTGAAGATTGTTCCCCGGCGAAGACCAAAGAAGGGAACCGATGAAGTGATAGCGATTGGCGAGTTTGATAAAAGCCTTGGTCTCGGGTTCCGATATTGGTTTCGTACCGCTGTAGTAGTGAGAAGATATTGGTTTTTTCTCCCAGCGCAACGGAAAATTCTGATGGATATCGACTCCTTCTCCCGCCTGAAATACACAATCTCCGGATGTAGAACGACCGTTTTTGCGACCCATTTTAGAGGCGGCGGTTTGGCGCATCATCAACAGATTGCCATCCGGGTTGAGAAGGGGGATAAACCACAGATCGAAAAGATGTAAGTACTCTTGGTATGGATTGCTCTTCTTTTCTTCTACGATTCCATAGATCTGATCGATGATCATCGTTGTTGCGAGCAGTTCGTTTCCGTGTATACCGCTGTAGAAGAGTACCGCGGGCTTGAGAGTATCCGTCGTTGGCGTATTGGATATACGCATGGCTATAATCGGGTAACCCTGATGGGTTGTACCGAGTTGAAAGATACTGGTAATGTCGGGATGGCTTTTGTGAATTTGCCACAGGTTCTCTGTTAGCAGAAAGATGTCTTTGTATCCATAGCGTTTCGCATCGTAGGTTTTTTCACCCTCTGTGAGCGCTTCTTTGTATGCATTGTCTTTGCCATACCAGCCGCTTTTTCGGCTCTCTTGGAGATACGGTTTGAGTTTGGGCTTTTCTTTGAGGAGCAGCGGAAAGAGCAACTCGCTCGTTTCTCCGGTGGGCGTGCTGGCGGCGCACCGAAAAAAATGTCTCTCGTCACTGCTACCGGCCTTTCTTTCATTGGTCATCGTGAGATAGGTATGATTGTTGTGCTCAGAGCATGTGCTACTCTTGGGGCAGGGAGGGGGTGGTGTGATGAGGAAGGGTTCATCGTTTTTGGGAAACGCTTCGTACCAGTCGGAGGTCCACTCTGTTGTCGCTCTCTTGAGTTCAGGGTGTTTTTCAAAGAGTAAGATGAGTTCGAGTTCGGTCGGGAGGCGCTTGTCTTGGCTTTGGCAATAACTTTGTGCGTCTCTCCAAGAGATAGCACTGGCGGCGATTTCGATTTGAGTACACTGGCAGGCATCCAAGCAATCTTGAATGTCAAGCGCCGATACAGGCTCAGAGTCGATGTACACCGTTGGTGCAGCTGCGATCAGTGAAACGGTACGATCCTTTTGTTTTTGCGTGTATTCAATCGGCTCTCCCCGAACGCAAAAAGAATCTGCTGGCTCACATCGTACATCTTGCGGCGACGTTTCGAGTAATTCGGAGATGCCAATGTGCCCCTCTTGATAAAGGGTGCTCATCAGCGGGAAACGATACTCGCTCTCCGGGGATTGTTGAATGAATTGATCGATGAGTTTTTTATCGCCCCTCTCTTTGAGGTAGCGAAAGAGCACCTCATCAGATGGCTGACCATTCTCTGTGATGGATTTGGGAAGGGCAAAAAGCTCGTCTTGGTGGTACTCAAATAGAAGCCATCCATGGGAGGTGTGGAGTAAGGTTGGCCCCATTCTCTTACCGGTATCAGGGTCAAAACAATACTGTTCGGATCCTTCCTCTCCCTTAAGAATGCTTTGATTTGGACAATGCTGTGCTAAAAGCGGGCGTGGAAAGTCCGAACTTTGGGACGGGACGGATGGTGTGGAGTGATTTCCACCGCATGCAACTAATAGCCAAATCATCTATTCTCTCTTTGGAATATGCAAAGCAAAACCAAG
>JAYYRF010000586.1:0-4213 GCA_036127535.1 Myxococcota bacterium
AAAAAATACATCACCGATGCAGAAACAATAGACGATCCGGTCGCTTTGATCAAAGAACCCTATCCCAATCCCGATGCCGCCTACTTCACAACGGAAGACCTGCATCGAATCTTTTCGCCAAAACCGGATAAAGACGGAAACATCCCGCCAGTCGAAGAACGCAATCCGCACAACCTCCAAGAAGACGACTCGGTATACATCTTTGTCGCAAGCTCATCTGCCCAAACCCTTTCCTTCACGCAAAAGCAATTTTTGACGGAGACCTTCTCCCTGCAACTCAGCCACTTCCGACGCTTACAAGGAAAACAGAAGCGCCAAATGTGCTTGGCGGTTGGGGCTTCGGTCAAAAATGCCTACACTCAGCTTCAAAGATCCGCAGAGCAAGGCATCAAGCTGGTGGTATCCAAAACGCACCCCTCTTATCGAGAAGAAACGCTCTCGCTTTGGTGGGAACTCATCATCGCGGCCTGTGAAACCATCTACGAAACCCACTTTTTACCCGATACAGCGATCTTTTCCGATCTGCTGCGCATATACGGCAAACCCGACAGGGAGAAATACGTACCTTTCTTCTCCGCCATGTCCGCTGTCGTTGGTTCAGAAGATATCGGTACCTTTGCTGCTAACGTCGGGCATGGTTACGACTACTGGAGAGCGGTTGGCTACGCCGGCTTTCCCTATTCTCTCCAAGAAATGGTGACACGGCATATACGAGGGGAGACGACCTATACGAGTACCTTGAGACAAAACTTTATCGCATGCGGATCGCAATCCGATCCCTATTTTATGCGCATTTGCAGCCATCCGCTAGACGCTTCCGAAATGAGGCGACACACACTGCTTTGGTTACTTCAAAAATCCGCTAGCGGTGGTTCCTTCGATTGGATTAGTAGCATGCTGGGCACCCAAAACGAAGATATGGCACTGGGTGCTGCCCAAATCCTCTCTCAAATGTCCGCTCCGGAAACCTTCAGGGCGGCCATTATCGCAATGGTCAAAAACGACAAAACCAAGAGGGACGCCTTCTCTCCTTTTGAATATCAGCGCCAAAATCCATCCCAATGGATGTCGATTATGCAACAACCCCAAGAAGACTCCGGCAAGGAAAAGGCTTCTCAAGACCAGCGCTACCCGACATTGGAAGAGTACCGCGCGCAGAAAAAGCACTGTCAATCGCTCGAAACCAAAACCAAGAAGACGCATGCGGAATACCGCAAAACAAGCGATCCAAACAGGGCGAGTCAATTGTGGAAAGAGTACAAAGAACTCGACAGCAAATACCAAGCGGAACGAAAAGCCATCGAGAAACTCAACGCAATCACGCACTTATCCGACGAGGAGTGGCACCAAATCATTGCGCTGCTCGCTGTCAACAATCCCAGAATTCGGTGGAGAACCGCTAAGCTTGTAGATGACTTTTTGGATGACACAGGACGCTTTCATCTCCTCGAAACCATCGAGAAGCTGCAAACGATCGTTTCCAAGCACGACATGACAACGGCAACCTTTGCTGCCCCAACCTTGAATGGAAAAGCCTTTACCAAAGAAGAAGCCGTCGCTTTCGGTTTTGGTGCCCTCTCCAGCGTTTTACGACACAATCGCTTCTCCAAAGAGAACAAAAGCAAAGCCCTGAGAGCGATCGTGAAGCTTTCTTGCGAAGAGAGGCTCCCCAACATCGCGGCGGTTCTGTCCGTTGCCTTTAATGATCCATCCGAAGAGATTCGACAAGAGAGCTTCCATCTTGCATTAAAACACCGCGATGCACTGGGTCTCACGCAACAACAGATCATACAACAAGCCTCCAATGCTGTGGCCTTCCGCAACGCCGTAGCGGACAGTGCATACCGTTTTTCTTATGATTCATTAAACCACCTCATCCTATCCGAGCTTCACATCAGCGGACAGCACGAGCATATTCTGCGCATGGTCTCCCTCGAGACGCATTATATCGCTCGCCTAGCGCTGGAACTCCTCTTAAAATACCGCGACCAAGAAACCCGCGAGTGGACGTATGTTGTGCCCGGTCTTGCCGCTGGCCTCAAGGCGCGGAGTTCACACGTAAGGGAAATGATCGTGGACGCCATCTGCGACTGTTTGGAGACAAAGGCCCATGCGATGCATAAACAGTCCGAAGAAGAAAGAGAAAAAGCCCTGCAGCCTTTTTGGAATCTACTGCACCAAGCCCTCTCTCACGGTAACCTGGATGTCCAAAACGAGGCCGCCTCGTATCTGCGAAGACACAAGCGTACCGAGGTCATGCCCTTTGTATATCGAACCTATCTGGAAAGCGATCATGACTCCACGCAAAAGATGGCTTGCCGTATCATCAAGGATTTCAAACCGACCGGAGCCACCGAGAAACTCTTTGCACGGATGGTCAACGATCCTCTTGTGTCTGCGAACACCTCTTACATTACCGCCACCATCAAGATTTTGAACGACCACAGCATGGGCTTCGAAGAAAAGCTCTTCGAATATCTTCCTGGTCTACTCTCCGGCCAAAGGCTCTCTAAAATCGGATATGCGCTTTTGTTGCATTTCTCCGGCATTCAAACGGATCCGTCTCAAAAAGCACCCGACCATACCTATCGCCCATCCATTGTGGCAAAGATAATGACCTTCTTACTGCAGCACTCTCAGTATCAACGCTTAGAAAGCTGTCTTTCTTTGCTCTCTCAGCACATGGAGCACGATGACGTGGATGAACAACTGGCCTCTGCAGAACTCGATCGCTTGCTTTCGCAACTCGCAACCATTCGCTACCGGGAAGGCACGACCGATACGCTGCGCATGGAAGCACTCAAGGCATGTGGTGCGCGGTATATCTCCATGACACCGGCACTGACCAGCGTCCCCAAAGACAAACAGCGAGAGATGCCTGACCTTGCATGGTCTAACCACGACTGGAACGCCTTGCGTACCGCGCTGGACACCAATTTAAGCTTCCACCCCGTTGTAGAAAAGAAGAAGGAGGAAAAGTCTCCTTTTCAGTATGAAAGCGCTCGTATACTCATCACCTGTCAAGGCTACATTCCATACGCTTTCACCGTACTGAGAAGTATTTTGAGCCTGAATCAATATGCCCTCTCTTGGAGGCGGAATGCATTGTCCCTTCTCGGACCGACCTATTCCTTGGATTTGTTGCCTACGCTCATCGAATTGAGCGGGATGGACAGCCGTGGGAATGAGATCCCGGCCAATCTCCATCGCGTACCCGAGGACTTGAAGCAGTCCGCGGTGCAGATGCTGGGGTACTATCACAATACGGAGAGAAGTCCGCACATCTTGACCCATTTACTCCGCTTGTGGCCCAAGCAGAATTTAAGAGCCCAAGCCCAATGGGCACTAACCAACTTTATCTCCTATCCAGAATACCAAGAGGCCATCGCCGCCTTGTATCTCGACGAGACACATGCCGCCAAATGGAGCGTCCGAACCCGAGACAAAATCGAATACAACGGCAGATTACATTATCCCGTCCAAATCTTTGCGTATTCCCTTATCGAGCTGTATCAACAACTCAGCCAAGGAGAGACATCAGCAAAACGGAAACATCTGCGCGTGAGCCTCGCAAAACAACTCGAAAAGCGTCTGTATTCGTCTGACATAAATGCCGTATACGCCCACTCGTTGCGCGCCCGAGATGCAGACGATGTCGCATTGGACATCGAACTCTATCAAAACGCCCGGGCACCGTTTCTCACCCGGGCCAACCGAGAGATCATGCTCCAACGAATTCGCTCGCACGCCGACGCGGAGAAACTCATCGAACTCATGCGTTTTGCACTCGAGCGAGCCGGAACCAAAACAAAGGTAGAAAGCTATTTTGAGGACAACAAACTCTACGACACCCAAAAAGAGCTCGGTTTTTATCATTTAAATCAGATTTTTCGTATCTGTAGTCGCGACGAAGAGTCGATAGAACTGAACATGCTCTGCCGCATGATACAAGACGAGGAATCTCAACTCTCCGAGATCACCAAAAAAGAACTCTCGTCGCGCCTCCACGATCATAACTTTTCCAGAAGAGGCCCTTACTTCCCTCTCTATGTATCCAAAAATGCCCTCTTTGAGAGCTCTCCGGTTCGATGGGAAAACGAGGTCGACATATGGGAAAGCACCATTGCAGACACCGCGGACAGCGCCGAATTTTACCGCTCGCTCTTGGAAAAAGAAGTATCCGCTTCGAACGGCCTCTTTGCGTCTTTGCTGG
>JAYYRF010000587.1:0-3391 GCA_036127535.1 Myxococcota bacterium
ACCGCAGTGCCTATTACTTCCCCACCGATACGCCCCTCGATCTCTTACCCAATCCCAATCCCAACATCAAAAAAACCAAAGACAACGCCTCAGAGGACAGTGAAAATACGCGCGCTGATTATGGAAATGATCTTTTCGAAACGGAGAGGGGTGAGAAAACGGGTCATAAAGGGGTCCGAGAAGTGATCAACGAGGAACTTCGACACTTGTATCACTTCGTGGGCTTACAATCGTTCAACAAAGGACTGACCAGACAGCCACCCAAACTCAATGTTTTTTTGGTCGTCGATTTGTGCGAGCCCCTTTCTCGGAGCGTTCTGCGAGATCTAACCCGCGAAATCGCCGCAGAGATCACCCGCGTCACCGGGGCGATCTTCCAAATTGAGCGTGGTGGTTTAGCAAAGCTGATTTCGATTGTTCCTATCGTTTGGATGCCAAACGTTGCCGATCCAACCGAGGGTAAAAACATTAGCTCGCAAAACCGCGGCCGCATGGAAGGCTCCATTCTGCACAGTCTCTATAGTTTTCGTCGCTGGTTGAGCACCGTTCCGTCCAATTTACGCTGTATGCGACAAATGTTTATCAACTCTCGCATGACGGATAATGCGTTTTGGGGAACCCGAGATGCGGTTTCACAAACCGTTCAGTTTATGCAAATGAGCTTGCACAACGACCTTAGCACCACCCCTGCCATCGCACCTACCCGTGCAATTGCGCGTGGCGGTAACTACTATGCGTCCTTCTCTTGTCATCAAATCGATTTTCCAGAATTTCGAGCCCGAGAATATCTCGCCACGCAACTCGGCCGAGACTTTTTGGCGTCTTTGCAGCAGCCATGGGTTGGAGAAAGCAAATACCTTCAGCAAAAACTCACCATCCCCGACGAAGAAGAACAACACGAGGAAGTTTCGGCAGAACTGGAGGAAATCATCCAGCCCATCGCCGAATCTATATCGTCTTTGGTTCCGGTGGAGAGCCTAACCGCTTCCATGACCAACCTAGAAATCCTGCAGCGTTTCGATATGGGGCTCCTCGATGATATCAACCAGGCAATGATGAAAGAGTTTCGCCGGGTCGTTTCCCAAGGCAGTGAAATTGAACGGTTACTGTTGGCACAGCGAAAAGAAAAACAACAAGAGTTACAAAGAGATCTCGCCGCTTTGATTCGAGAAAGTGATGCCTTTGTGACAGATGGTGTTGTCCGCATCGGTTTGGACCTGGTACGCACGGGTCTGTTGGATAGAAAGAATCAAGCCTATGATTTGCTGCGTAAGGCCGATGAAAACATACAACAAACCGGAGAAGAATCCTTCACAAACGATATACCCAACAGTAAATCCTTAAACGGACTCTTTGAACAAGTAATTGACGCCATCTTGGCTCGACCAGCACAACGCCCCATGCGATTGGCTTTTGGAACGCTGCTTTTGTTTTCCTTTGTTTTGATTGGACCGTTGATATGGGGTGCGATGAAAGCCGCCAAGCTCTATCTGTTTCCCAATCCACTGGAGTTATTTTTGTGGAAGGGACTCCCCGTACTGCTCGCCGCACTCATCTCATATGGAGCATACTGGTTTTTGCAGTCGAGATACATCAAGGCACACCAAGCTCTCATCGATGCAGCCTCTCAGTTGCGCGGAGCGGTCTACCAACTGATCGCAGCACCGCGTAATTCCAGCCCGTCCTCTTTATTCGGATTTTTTGATTCGCGTCTTAAGCTCGTCACCTCCTCCTTCATTCGCTCGTACGCAAATTCCCTACAGGAACAAACAGCGGTAGACGCACGGTTTGGGAATCGTATGTTCCGCAGCGCCAAAAAGCAGTCCGAGATTCTGCAACTGAAAATGGAAAGCCTCGGTGTGCGTATCCTACCCAGTTTGGCGGGTAAATCTGAGCGCGTCGTACTTAGCGAACTCTTCAAACTCAAAAATGCGACCTACCAAAACAACCTAATCCAACCGCAGTTGCTACAGGAATACTACCAAAGAGAATACGGAGCCCAAGATAGCTGGCGATATCACGCAGAGGGTCTTCTCCGCAAATTGGGCGGACTACAGTCTTGGAGAGACGAAGCTCCGCTGGCCGATACCGATAAGATATTGGGACTCGGGCGCCAGCGTTTTTCCGCTTTGATTCACACACCCATTACCGAACTCGACCAATCTTTTTCGGAAAGCATATCGGATAATATTCGCAACTTTATACACAAAATCTATCCCAATATGGGATTTGGAGCAGATTTTGACGGTAAAGAAGGAAGCGACCCAGATGGTTTGGAAACAAAAATTGTCGGTTCGATCATTATAAACGAAGATATGGAACTCACGCTCAAAGGTCTCTTGCATAAGGATCATGCCATACGAACGATTCCGAAGATGAGTGTGGATATTCGTCCCAATTCGATGTACCTGCTCAGTATATCGACCGGGCTCTCTTCCTTGATTATCCGAAATATCCATCGATACGAATCGCCCCTTGAAAACAGAGAGGAACGAATCGATTCTTTGTTCCCCTTTAGCTTTGAGTACATTCCAACCAAAGGAGAAAACGAAGAGGAAGATCGAAATCGTCCTCTCACACCGCTGATGGGATTTCTAAAAGAAACACTCGAAGGAGCACATGATCCGGAAGTCCCCCCCGACACCGACAAAGAGGAAGGCTCGTCATGATGGAAAAGCTCAGTCTCTTGTGGAAGGGTCTCTTAATGGGAGCCTCTTGGGCGGGAATGTTACTGTACGAAGTTCTGTACCTGTTCTTGAATTACGTCGATCAAAGCGCAATCTTACCCATCACGATTGCAATCCTCACCTACACCATCGTTGTGATCGGATATGCCAAACTGCTGCAGTCTCGGTACAACAAGCTCGTCGATAGCCCAAAACCAGTATCCTTCAAATCCCAGCTCAAGCTCGAATTTCACTTCTCCGTCATATTCCCGCTCGTAGCCCCATTTTACTTCGTTGTCGTTTTGTTTAATACGGTAAAAGACAAAGTGTGGGCTCTCATAAAACGTGACGATCAGTCCAAAGAGAAAAAAGAAGAGGAGCTACCAGACGCTGGTGCACTCACCGCATCCTTGGGACCAAGTTTCATGATGTCGGGCTTTGTTGTCTCCATACTGGTTGTTATCGCCATCTTAATCGACGTGATCTTATCTGCATCCGCTGGACTACAGGTGGGATATTCTTTTTGGGAGTATACTTTCTTTGGACGATCTTTGGTTTTGGGCGGTTTTCTCCCTATAAATCAGCACACGAGCTTGTTGCTTATCGTCTCATGCTTTTTCTTTTCGATCCTGTGGTGGACGAGTGCCCCAGGGTTTCGACTCTATTTTCGCGACCAAATCTATCAAAATCAGATTTCCCAAGTCAAGGAATACCGCGGTTCGAAA
>JAYYRF010000588.1:0-5583 GCA_036127535.1 Myxococcota bacterium
GTTCTATTGATCTGTATGCCTATTCTCTGGCCTTCATGAGAGAAGATGATACCGATCGACTGTACCTCGGTTCTTTTTATGGAGATCCGCCGTACGGCTCCAATCCAACCCAAAGCGTTCTATCGACCATTGATGAGAATGGTATTGAAATTGTGGGCAATATATCGGGACTGACAGGCCTATCCGCCACAACCGAGATCGCCGGAACCAATGACGGTCGCCTGTTCGTACAATCCTTTGGAGCAGACAGTCAGTTCCTAGAAGTAGACCCATACAACGGAAGTATAAAACAGCAATGGGATTTGGATATCAGCATTTCCGGCTATGGATTCACCTTTGCTCTCTGGGATGATGACGTATGGTTTTTCCCTTCCTCGGCTTCGGGATACACGCAACTCTATCGATTCAACATACAAGATGGCTCTGTCGAACTTGTTCGCTCTTTTTCAGAAACAATGGTTGGCGCCGCGGCTCCAACCTGTGCACCATCCAATGTTGGTGGTTGATAGACGAGTAGCTGATACAGGAACAACCGTCTTTTACACAAAAAGCGTTTTCGCTCCAGTTGAGACGGCAAAAAGAAAGATGTATACCCGATTCGATGAGTCCTAGCGCAGGTATATACCGCACATGCATTTTCGAATGCGCAGAAGCCCGAAGCAGCCTATTCGTCTGACTCGGAAGAGTCATCCTCGGGAAAGACAACCCGAATGGATAGCTCGTCCAACTGCTCTTGCGAGACCTCAGAGGGTGCTCCCATCAGCAGATCTTGTGCTTTGAGATTCATCGGAAATGGAATTACTTCGCGGATATTGGGTTCGTTGGCCAAAAGCATCACGATGCGATCTATACCGGGCGCCAAACCACCATGCGGTGGTGGTCCGAACTGAAATGCACGGAACATCCCGCCAAATTTCTCTTCTACATCCTTTTTGTTGTAACCCGCAATTTCAAAGGCTTTCACCATAATATCGGGCCGATGATTTCGAATCGCCCCACTGGACAACTCTACACCGTTACAAACGATATCATATTGCCACGCCAATATGTCGAGTGGATCTTTGTTTTGCAGTGCGTCCATCTCTCCTTGTGGCATTGAGAACGGATTATGCGAGAAGTCAATACGCTCTTCGTCTTCATTCCACTCGTACATGGGAAAATCGACAATCCAACAGAATTTAAACACCTTGTCCTCGGCCAAACCCAGTTTGTTGCCGAGGTCGTAGCGTATGAGGCCAACCCGTGAAATGGTCTTTTCAACATCGGCTCCCGTAAAGATCAGAATCGCACAGCCTTCTGAAAATTCAGGTAAAGCCTTTAAACCGTCCATCTCGGCATCGCTGAGAAGAGCATTCCCGCCTTTGACCAACGATCCCTTCGGGGCTCCAGATACGGGAAATGCAATCCAAGCAACGCCGCCACCACCCAAGCCGCGCACCTGCTTGTCGAGATTCTTGAAAAACTTGTTGCTTTGGCTAGCAACATTGGGAACGACCAGTGCCTGCGCCGTTCCCCCGTTGGTGATGGTATCGGAAATAAATCGAAGTTGACTGTTCCGGAGAAGTTCCGAGACATCTTGAAGTTCCATCCCAAAACGCAGATCGGGTTTGTCAGAACCGTATTTACGCATCGCTTCGCGAAATGGAATTCTCGGGAACGGATGTTCTACTTTCCAATCCGAAAATTGCTCAAAGACCTCGATCATCAATCCTTCAACCGCTGCAAATACCTCGTCTTGGGTCACAAATGCCATCTCCAAATCCAATTGGTAGAACTCACCCGGCGATCGGTCAGCACGACCATCTTCATCTCGAAAACACGGTGCAATTTGGAAGTATCGATCAAAACCGGACGTCATCAACAGCTGTTTGAATTGTTGCGGAGCTTGGGGAAGCGCATAGAACTTACCCGGATGCACCCGAGACGGAACGAGATAGTCTCGCGCACCTTCCGGAGAGCTTACTGTCAAAATGGGTGTTTGAATCTCCAAGAAGCCTTTCTCCGTCATACGACGACGAATGAATGAAATCACCTGTGAACGTAAAACGATATTTTTATGTAGATTGGATCTCCGCAAATCGAGAAAGCGATTTTGAAGACGAATCGCTTCGCCAACCTTGGGTTCTTCTACAATGGGAAACGGTAAAATATCCGACGGAGCCAGTACGCGAACCGCCTTGACATCGACTTCTATCTCACCCGTCTCCATATTCGTATTAATTTGTGATTGTGGGCGCGCGACGACAACCCCTTCAATGCGGATGGTACTTTCAACGCGCAACCCAGACAAGGCGGTATAATGCGGATTGCTATTGGGAAGCGTGAGTTGTGTAAGACCGTAATGATCGCGAAGGGCGATGAATAAAATCCCTCCTTTGTCTCTCTTGTTCGCCATCCAACCCGACAACGTAACTTCTTGCCCCACATGAGAAGCGTTCAATTCACTACAATTATGCGTACGATAATAGCCCATAGCAACTCCCAAAAAGAATGAGAGCCTACATAACCAAACAGACGATCCCATACAAGCGGAAAGGGACGGATCTTTCAATAAAGACGCTTTCTTTCGTACACTAAATTCTTTATCCATGAACAAAAATAGACATATCCGTTACAGAAGAGTAAGGAAAGAAAGCATCATTTACCGCAACACCGATCAATATGACAGAAGAAACGAAAATATCACCTGCATGGATTTGGATTCGCAGCCTCCTCAGCTTTGTATGCTTCTCTTGCGTCGGTATCATTGGGTTGGAAATCTATGTAGATCGATTTGCATGGCTTGTCTCTCCTTCGTGGTATCGTTTGGACACAGATGAACAATCCGTTCGCTTTTCATGTCAGCGCTTCCGCCCCGTCACCTTCACTCCAAAACCAGCTCCCAATACCAAACGAATATTAATGGTCGGTGGTTCAACCACCTTTGGCTTTCCCCACCGACCAGCAGGTTCGGATCCCATAGACAAAAATATATATGGTTTTGTGGGCGTGCTTTCCGAAACCCTCAATACATACTTTCCAAAACAGTTTGAAGTCATCAATTTGGGGATCAATGGTGGTGGAACCATCGATACGCTCAAACTGCTACGAAAGGAAAAACTTTGGGGTGCCCATACCGTGATCGTTTATGATGGCCACAATGAATTTTTGCCCGTCCCAAAGAATTTTACGCCATTTTTATGGCGATTCGCACTGTACCGGCACTTGTCCGTTCTCTTCCCCAAACCCGTCGCCTCTTCAGGATGGGTCGCTCCGTCCGCTCATGGTTCAAAACAACACCACGATGCGATTTTGAATCTCTTCCGTCACAATTTACAGCAAATTATTCATTTGTCTCGCCAAAACAACGCGAAACCCTTCTTAGTCACACAAGCGAGTAATCTTACCGGAATTGATCCAAACTGGAGTACGAACGGAGATGCACAAGAATTACGCAACTTGTCTTCCCTAGGAGACGAAGAGCTCTTCCAAAAATCATATAAAACAACCAAAACCGCCGACCTCGCTTGGCGTGTGGCCACGCGAAAGAGAGAGAGAAGAGAATGGGATGTTGATGCATACCAAGCAGCCTTGGACAACGACGGACTTCAACTCCGAGCGGGTACGGCCATCAACGATGCAATCAAAAGTGTGGCCGCCAAAGAATCGGTCTCCGTGATCGATGCAGAAGCCTTTCTCAGACCGATACACAAGACCTCCACATCTCCTTTATTCTTTGATTGGGTGCACCCTACACCGGCCGGATCGAAATGGATCGCAAAAGCGGTTTTGGAGACGTTACAAGAAGAGGAGGTGGTTCCAAAGATCGAAGGAAACCTCGTACAGACCCTACCCCCAACTTCAGAGCAGACAGACGGATACCTCCGTATTGGACAACTATGGCTCCAATATTCCTGTGTTCGAAACCACGACCCGCTCCACCGTCTTCAGCAGGCCAAACAATTTGCCCAAATGGTTCTGTTACAGGATCAGGAAAACAACACCGCGCAAACACTCTTACAAATCATTGACGAATGGGAAAATCCTCCAATCGAAATTCACGAGAAACAACGCCCAATGTTTCAGTCCTTGCATCCGTGTATCGCGGATAAACTTTCACCTCCCAAGATCGATACCCCGTAAAGGCCTTGTTGTTACCCTAAACATGACAACCTTCAGGAAACCATCTTCGGTGCATGGTAACCGTTTCACCGATGAGCAAGAAAACAAAAAAGCCAGGACAATCCTGGCTTTTAAAGTCGATCAAGCCGAAGATTACTTCTTTTTGGCCGCTTTGTTCTTCTGTTCTTGAACTTGCTTACGAATAACCTTGCAAACCTTAGAGATGTTCATGAGGTCTTTACGTACGCGAGTACCAGCAGTCTTGTTACCATTTTCGAACTTGTCTGCGTCAACAACTGTTCCTTCGAGGAGTTCTGCGATTGCCTTGACTCGACCGGAAACTTTCTTTACTTTTGAATCAAATCCGGCTTCTGCCCAATCATCAGCTTTTTTCTTTCTTGCCATGTTTAAACCTATTTTGTATGTGTGAAACAATATGAGTTATGCAGTCTTCACGACCACATGAAGGATATACTACGTTCTAAAAGACAAGTCACAATAATTTTGTTTTTTTCTTATTTTTTTTTTGCGTCGTTGGCTCTAATTCGGCAATCACTCTAAAAAAAACCGCCAAAAACAAAGCTTATACAAGCATTTTTGGAGAAACGGTCATTCAAAGCCCAATATGGATTTTTTTTAATTATTATTCCCCGATCCGAATTGCGAATTCCTACTTAGGAGGCTCCACTTGGCTCAACCCTTTGTATCTCGAGTGAAAAAGTAAATTGTCACCTTTGTAATCCTTGCATTCACCCCCACACAATTGACATGTTGATACGAAGATTGCATCTTGATATAAACGGGACTTGCTCGGAGCGAAAATGAAAACACGAAGAGAATTTATTGGCTGTGGAACCTGTGCCCTGCTGCTCTTGGGCTGTGGTGAAAAAGCAACAAACACGGACACTGGCGTTGCGCAACCAACCCCGACACCGGAACCCGAAAGTCTGCCGGCCTCATTCGATCCCTGTGAGACAACCCCAGAATCTGGATGGACAGAACTTCGACTCGAGGATTATCCGAATCTCATGGAAGTCGGTGGCTCGGTTACATGGAACGGCATTGTGATCGCGCATGTTGAGGAGGGATGCTATGCTGCCGTGGACGCTTCGTGTACACATCAAGGAGGACAGATTTACTACAGTTCTCAAAGACGACAATTTTCTTGCGTCGAACACGCGGCCACGTTTGAACTGGATGGAGAATGGGCATTGGGAACCGCAACAACCGATCTCAATTCCTACTTGGTTGCGCGCGAAGGAGAGATTCTCTTAATTGAAGCCTAATCCAAACCGGATGGAGCAACCCACCCTGCTCTTTACCCCATGATATCAGGTCAAGAACGCTTAGACTTCGTCTGACTGTCGACGGTTCCGCATAAAGAAAACCGAGACAAAGATACAGCCCAAAAGAAGTCCAATCGGAGAACGCATGTGCGTAGAAAAACAGCCCTTCGCGACCTCTTTCCTTTCTGCATCCCAC
>JAYYRF010000589.1:0-4662 GCA_036127535.1 Myxococcota bacterium
CAGCCGAGAGATTGCTTGTCGATTCGCTGCGTGGATCGTCTGGTCTGCAGAAAACAAGAGTACGGCCTCTTCAGATTCCCGATAGAGTGCCTTCCATAGAAGTTCGTGAGCCGATTTTTCATTCATACTCGAACGCAAACCCCTACCCCTTCCACTACAACTTCATACGTTTGTAGCTTAACGGTAGGCTTGGTTTGACATACTCCGGTTCTAATATCGTATTCCCATCCGTGATACGGACAAGTCACGATGCCATCTTTGAGTTCTCCCTCAACCAAAGGGCCTCCTCCACTAGAGACGCTCGATATAGCGTAGAACTCTCCATCCAGGTTACACAATGCAATGGAAGATCCCGCAATGATCACCTCGGTCATTTGGTTATTCTCTAAGGCATCCTTGTGCAAAACGACTTCGAAGCCATCCGGAGGAGTAATATCCTTAGGGGCCTCAAGCGTCGTGCTCTCCCATTCAGGCTCGGAAATCGGTGCAGAATAAGATGTTGAAGGAGACGTGTCTTCAGACGATCGAAACATCTGCCATACTTTTTGACGAAAGCCGTTTTGACGACCGAAAACTATATCTTTCCATAAAGACATCATCACCCCACAAATAGATTAGTATTATCTTGACTACACAGGAGAATTAATATGATTCGGGATAGAATGAAAAAATTACTACGTAAGGTTGCCGTAAAAGTTTTAAATATGGAATTCGATACGCAAGAAAGAGCCGAACAGTCCTTTGACAAAAACGATTTTGATCCCACAAAAATTCCCAAAGTCGTTCAGGGCTCCGGAGATACCCCGGGACCAAATCACAAAGAAGACATAGGCCGTCCATGGGTAAGTGCGCAGCTTAGTGGCTCCGTTGGTCCATTCTTAATCGATATTCGTCCCCCCAATGAAACGGTCGCCGGCATGCTCCCAACAGCACATCTGATGAGTGGTGACTACATAAAGTCCCACAAAGAACTCTTACCGCCCAAAACAGATCGGATCACAATTTACGATCAAACCGGTGAACTGGGCTCCGAAGAAATTGCGGCATGGCTTCGCGAGCAAGGTTGGACTTTGGCCCGAAGATTGCGGGGTGGATATCGCGAGTGGCTGGAATACAACGAACTCGTTGCTCTTCCGGAACAGAACGAAAAAAGCCGTCTCCAAATCGGTGACCCAATTACGCTGGAAGAAGATCATGGTTTTGTACATAAAGTGTTGACAAGTCAAGAAAAAATAAGCTATGAAGTATGGATAGAGGGCCGGGGAATGATTGGAATAATCTCGGAAGAAGATGTATTTTCATAAAGTGGCCCTAGGGAGGCTTCTTTGCTCTTACATCAGATATTTATCTCTCTGTCTCTTGCATCATCCCAAGGAAGTGTAGAAGATGCGAAACGCGCTTTACTCAAAGGCGATCATGAAACAACCATTTCGATCATTCGTTCCATCCTCGCCCAAAAAAAACTTCGTGGTTCCGAGAAAGACGTTGCACGCTACCTAATCGCAAATGCATATGAGCGAAGAGGAGATGCACTGCTCGCCGCAGATCAATATCGCTCTATTTACTGGGGCGGTCGAAGTTTATCAAAACGCTCTCTCTATCGACAAGCCAATGCTCGGTTCAACGGTGGAGACTATAAAGGAGCCATTTCTGGTTGCCAAAAGTTCCGACAAAAATGGCCCAAGAGCGAGCTGGCTGAAGATTGCTTACTCATCATGGGAAGCAGTAACGGATATCTCGGTAAACTTGACAATGTTCGTTACTACTATCAAACCTATCTCGATGCAAACCCCCAATCCCCCAAAGCAGAAAGTCTTTGGGCACAAGCATCACTCTTTTCCTACCAACACGGGCAAAAAGGAGCCAAAGACGAACTACGATATTTCTACTTTAATCACACATATCCTACAACGGCACAGCAAATAGAGATGGTACTCTCGACCGAAGACCTCTCTCCGAGAAGTCTCGCTGAAAAGGGTGCTCGTATTTGGTCATTGATTCGCAGTGGCTCTCTCGAAGAAGCCTGGACAAAAACAGAGGAGCTTGGAGTAGAAGCAGAGACGTCTCTCGAAGCCCAACAATGGCTTGACAACAACATGGACTCCATCACTTGGATGACACGTCGCTATGAGGAGTACATTGACCGCAAAAAACTGGCCTACACCAAAGAACCCACCGGTACTCTCGCTTGGAAAATATTTAGAGCATACACACGCGCCGGAGAATGGGAAGAAGCGACAACCTGGGGAATGGAAATGCTCCAGACCTACAAGGGAAGAGGTCGATGGGCCGGTGCAAAGGACGATGTTGCGCGCGCGTTTATGTTTCAAAGGAGATATACAGAAGCGGCTGAACTTTGGGGTAAACAGCATAGCAAACTCGCAAAATTTAACTATGCGTTCTGCCATTATATGAATGGTGACTATGAAGATGCCATCTCCTTTTTTGAAACGTTGTCTCTGCGCAATGATGGATGGGGTGTGGCTGCAAATTACTGGATTGGCCGCAGCAAGGAAAAGCTGGTTTTAGATCCCAAAGAAAACTATGACTATGTCGTCCAAAATGACGACACGAACTGGTATCGCCTACTGCTCGCCCAAAGAGAATTGCTCGACCTGAACGGTCTCCATCTTCACAACGGCCAATGGGCAGGCGTATTACCCAAAGACGTTCTCTTAGCAGCACTTCCCCAAAACTTGAAAACAACCGATCAACCCCATATTCACCGCCAAAAAAAGCTGAGACGAGACAACGACATTCAGTGGCAAAACTTTTCTCTTTCTCCCCAGCAATCCCATATTGCGTCATCTACAAAACCCTCTCCACCACAAACCGGGTTTATCGACCAAAAATGGGAAACATTCATCGGCACACTCCCCAATTCCTACCAAAGCGAGCTCCTTGGTACCGAAGCAGAGCTGGAAGAGGCCTTTCAAGAGTTCTACCAACAAAACAGCCAGCACTTTCCCGAACTCAAAGAAATCTACTATCTCGCCAAAGCGGGTGACTATCCAATTGCGGCTTATAAGCTCAATGCGATTTACGACCAGTGGACGCAAGCAATCGAAGCACGAAATCCAAACGAAGCTCAAAAGAGTGCACTCGGCTTGGTTTCCGATTCCTTCCAGTGGCTCACCTACATGCTGTTTGTTCGCTCACATCATCACGTCATGCGATATACCCAAAAATTGGATCGACATCTTGAAACCGAAGAGCAAAAGAAAGAGAGCCAGCAGCTCAATTACCCCATCGTCTACTCCCACCACCTTTGGTCAATTGCGCAGAAATACAACCTTGACCCCCTATTAATGCACTCCATTCTCAGAGCGGAGAGCACATATCGAGAATTTATTGTGAGTTGGGCAGGCGCAATTGGATATGTGCAAGTCATGCCCAAAACCGGTGCAAAGGTCGCCAATCTTCTCGGAGAGCAGAGCTACAGTCCCAAAGATTTGGAAGATCCCAAAATCAACCTCCAATACGGCTCCTATTACTTTTCGCAACTCATGTTGCGATTTGACCAAGCCTATCCCTTTGCCGTCGGCTCCTACAATGGTGGGCCACACAATATGTCTCGCTGGTATAAAAATCTAAAGGGTAACATTGAAATGGATGAGTTTGTTGAACACATACCCTACAACGAAACGCGTCTTTACATCAAGAAGGTCTGTGGATATTATGCACAATATGTCTCGCTCTTTGGCGAGCAAGACTCGAGTGTATACATACCCACACCACCCGAGAAGGATGATTCCAGCGTTATCGATTTTTAAAGGGTGGAATTATCTTACATCCTCATCATCACCGGCAAAAAATCCGCGTATCTTAGTCCAAAGGTTTTCGTCGTCAGACGCAACGGAGACAATATCATATTTTCGAGGCAAAACGCCTCCATCGGGACGCAAAACAATGTATTGATTGAGTTTTATGACGCGCTCATCTCCAATCTCCAATCCAACAACGCTTTTGGCATCCTCAGAAATGAATAAACGTTGAATTTCGGCAAACACTTGTCCATTCCGTTGAATCAACTTTTTTCCTTTATATTGACTCGCCCAAGAACTTTTTTTGTGACTGACACGCTTAACGTCCCACTCAATAGACTCCACAGTATCGATGAGGATTACATCTCGACCACAGAGCACTATGGCGTCAGAATCAATGCCCCCCAAAGAAGAGAAAAGCCCTCCTCTCTTTATAAGCCACCCTTTGATTTGATGCGTTTCGAGGTTGAAGAGAAAGTCTTCTAGCTTCCCAATTACGATTCCTTCTTTTTGGGAAATTAAAAGTGAAGAGAAGGTTTTTTGCATGCTGATCATGGTTTAAAAGACCTTAGTTATCAAAAAAGTATAAAATCGAGCGCCAAAATTTATATAATGCACTTTGTTGTGGTAAAGAGGGACAAAAGGGAAGTTTATGCATTTTTTTATTTCTTTATCTCTACTGACTGGATGCTACAATATTTTGAGCGCGCCCGACGAAGACTGGGACTTCGAGACAATATACGTTACGCCCAACTTCGATGATGACGATTCCAATGGAATCATCGACTTTCAGGACACCGACTTTCGCTTAGAAAATGACTTTTCCATCTTAACGATCCCAGCTGCTTTTTTTCAACTTCCTTCCAAAAACTATACGACCCGCCTCTTACAAAATAAC
>JAYYRF010000590.1:0-2561 GCA_036127535.1 Myxococcota bacterium
TCAAGCGCGGCGGAGATGAGAGTGCCGACCTGCTCGTTTCTCTCTTCTCACACGATAGAGCATTCGCACACCGCTTTTTAACGGAACATCTAAAGCAAATGGTTCGAACCCGAAACAAAGAACGCCAAGATGAAATTGAACCATTGAGAAAGCAATACCAAACCGAGTTGGACGAGGCGATTCGCACACAAACGCAACTGGAAGAGGACCTCCAGTCCGATATCTCCAATGCGACCACCCAAAGCGACCGGAAATTACTCACCCAACAACTCGAGCGCCTTACGGTCAAACGAGACGAACTAAGGGACGATTATAACGACTTCCGCAGTGTTTTTTCTCCCAAACATCCCCTTCACATCAACGCAAAAAAAGACCTGGAGCATGTAGAAAAAAAGATCGTACAACTCCAACAAGCGTTGGAACACGTTTCGGAACAAAAAGTACAAACGTCTTCCTTGAGACACGACTTAGCCGCTGTAGAAGAGAGTATCGCAACCCATAAAAAGCAGCTCCTCGATCTACAGGAGGCAGAACAAAAAAGCGCGACCTACCTTACATTCGAGCGTTCTCCATCCCTAAGACCCGATGGATACGTCAAAACACTTCGACGGGAAGTGCTGTTTGGACTTTTATTTGGTGCTCTTATCGGTTGGGTTCTTTCGAAGGCGCGAACGAGTTGGCTTCAGAAAAAATAAGCCGTGCTCACACAACGCGCTCCAACACATTTCGGACTTTCCAAACGCTCAATAAGAAAGTTTTGGTTTTCCAAAGGCTGTATACTCCTCTGTATCTTTGTCGTGTATGCCTCTTTTGGGGCGATCTGAAAATTGTATCGGTTCCGTCAAGGAGATGGATGAAGAACGGACAGCGAGAAACAAAGCATCGACGAACGCCGTGCACGACGGGAAACGCTCTTTCGGGCGTCGGGCTAAAGCACGATGGACGCTTTCCGCAACGGAAAGCGGTATGTTTTGGCGCTGCCGCTGAAGCGGTAACAAAATGCCCTTCTTTTTAATGGTGCTAATTTGGATATGGTTCTGCTTTGGTTCCCACGGAAGACGTCGCGCAAAGAGTTCGTATACGATAATCCCCAAAGCGTATTGATCTGCCTTGGGACCAACATTACTCGAAAAGAACTGCTCTGGCGCCATATAGTCGACCGTTCCGATGGTTATACCGGTTTGTGTCATGCGAAGAGACTTTCTCGTTTTCGCAATCCCCAAATCCAACAATACCGGTAAGCCATTCTTGCGAATGCGAATGTTGCACGGTTTGACGTCCCTATGAACGAGTCCCTCTTGGTGGAGATAGTCCAAAACACGCGCCAACGCAGACAGAACATGAAAAATTTCTGCGTAAGTCCGTCCCTTTTGGGAGAGATACGCCCGCAAAGATGGACCGTCTACATACTCCATGACCAGTCCAAAATGCTCGTTGGTGTCGATGAGTTCATGGGTCTTTGTCAAACTTTGATGCTTCAGTTCGATCCCCAAGAGCGCTTCTTGAACAAAGCGCGAGTAGAGGCGTATATCTTGCGCATATGATTCGCGCATCAGTTTTATCGCAACTTCTCCTTGTCGTTTAAAAGTATCGGGATTCAAATGACGAGCGCGATACACCCGACCCATTCCCCCTTCTCCAATCATTTCGATCACGCAGTACTGATCGATCAACTGGGTTAGGCGAATGTCGCTCTCTTCTCTTTTCTCTGTAACGGGCACGACTTCTTGGATACCATCTTGTCTGATCCGTTCCGACAATCGACCGCTCATCCATCCGATTCCATAGCTGACCAAGCCGTATAAAATGCTCAACCAAACGAAAATCGGTGAACCGATAGAATGGGCTGATAGCCACACAAATACATATAAAACCGTGCCCAAGCTCAAGAGAATCAAGCCATTTCTCTTAATGATCCGACTCCAATGTACTCGGTTTTGATACGATTCCATCAAAGAGAGAATCGGAACCCCCAAAAGAATCAAACCAAACCCCTGCTGTTCTACAGCAAACAGTCTTCGAAAGACATCGACGAGCAAAACAATACATAAAAAACAACCGAGATACAAAACCACAGATCGAATGTGTGATCTCACCCGCTTCTCTTTGCTGATCCTCTTATCTTCTAAACTATACAACGTCGCTCCCGTGATCATAAAAGATCTCTTCGATAAAGACTCGATATACCGGATGTGTGTATGCCTTCTTCATCGCCTCGTTAGGCTTCAGTACGGAATACAAGAGGAGGAGGATGAGTCAAAAATAGAAAAAGACGCGTAAATCTATCCTTGACCACATCGTGAGA
Organism: Myxococcota bacterium; assembly: GCA_036127535.1. GTDB lineage: Bacteria > Myxococcota_A > UBA796 > UBA796 > UBA796. Next base: position 2,306 of record JAYYRF010000590.1, read on the forward strand.
AGCACCAAACGGTTTCCAAAGAGATTGTGTTATAATCAAACAAAAAGGAGTTCGCATGTACACACTATTGTGGTGGATGTTCGCGTGTAGTGAAACGGAAAAAACCGACGTGGATACCGATCAAGACGGTTTTACCGACGCAGAAGAAGCAGCCGCCGGAACCAATCCAAACGATGCCTATAGCCGTCCATACGAGCAAGGAAATTACAATATTGGCTATTGCGCGAACGGCGTAGATCCAACCGACGGCCCGAGT
>JAYYRF010000591.1:0-7588 GCA_036127535.1 Myxococcota bacterium
GGACACATACATCGTCGATCCGTTGTCTCCGGAAGATCCGGACTCGAAGTCGAAAACATCGTAATCGAGCATCCCTTGAGACTCAGACTCAAACACCCACCAATCCATTCGCTGGCGATGCATAACCACATCATCGACCCAACCGTCGCAATCGTTGTCGATCAAATCTCCGACCACCTCTACTTGAGAGGGATATATGTCCGGATCATCATCGTTACAGTCTACTCCACCGGCGGAGGTCGGCACAAATCCGTCCGCGTCCAAATCGATAAAGTCCGAACCGTAATACCAGCGATATACGCGTCCCCCCATCGTGTAACCCGTATCGGCGTAGGGCTCTGAGAGCAATAAATCCAACGCCCCGTCACCGTCCAAATCTTCGGCAACCGCCATCGCACTCCCCAAGGCGCCTGCAGAATGACTTCCGTTCAAGACAAAATCCGCATCGTCAATGGTGGATTCTGAACCATCCAATTCGGTAAAAAATCCCACGCGGCCCCCACCGGAGCTAATGATGTTACTGTTGGGCGCAGCCACCAGTAAATCGTCGACACCATCTGCGTTGACATCGTGCACGAGGAGGGTCTGTCCCAAATGGGCTGCGGAGGAAGCACCGAGTAGGGCTATATCGGCCTCGGTCGATTCATGTGTTCCGGCGTACGAAAGGATATCCCAAAAAAGATATGCGCCTCCTGCTTGGGAGTAGGATCCTTGTACATAAGGAGCACCTACGACCAAGTCTCCCAATCCGTCTGCATTCAAGTCGCCCAACACAATTGCCGAGCCCGCTTTTCCACCATTGTGTGATCCTGCAATTTCCAACAACGCCGTCGATGAGACATCGTAGCTACCGCTGTAGGATCCTCCCGAGAGTACATAGACCGAACCGCCGCTCGACTCCACCGTATCCGCAAGTGGTGCACCCAGTGCAAATTCTTCTGCACCATCTCCGTCTAAATCCGCTGCCGTGATGTCGTAGCCCAACCAATCTTGGTACGCGGATGCCTGAAAGTCTGCTTGCGCATTTGTGATCGACTCGATTCCGAACGTGTTGTTGTGACTTCCTGACCATAAAAAGGTCGTTCCGGAGGCAGCGAAAGCACCATTTGCCTTGTGGGCACCAATCAAAATGTCGGTATATCCATCTCCGTCGACATCTGCGACCTCCAGCGCAAACCCCAACCACGCAGATCCCAAACTGCTATCCCCCTCGATAATTAAAGATGCGTCTTCCGCAACCAAACCGTTGCTCACTACATCTTCGGAATAGAAGGCGTACATCGCACCCTTGTTGTTGCCATATTTGGGGGCGCCCACCAGCATTTCATCTATGCCGTCTCCGTCTATATCTTCCACAACCAATTCGGAGCCGAATTGACCATCTCCCACAATCTGAACAGACGCTTGATCGGAATTTTCGCCCGTCATACCGGAGGAACCATAAAAGAGAAATACACTGTCTTCGTCTTGGTTGCCCAATATCAAATCGCTGTATCCGTCCCCGTCCAAATTACCGGCACCCAAACGCCGCCCTAGATATTGATAATTGTCAACGCCCGTCCATGGTGTATCCAAATCTTCTGTTTGGCGCGTTGCCGCAGACACGCGGTACCCTTCTCGACCAAACCATGCGACCGAGATATCGGACAGACCACCACTACAAGACCACTCTACACCGGCCCCGGAGATCGAATGCTGAATCCCGACCACAGCGCTGGCACCGCCGTCGACCGCACTTGAACCAAACGTGATATCATCGAGAACAATTACGATTTCGGGTCTGCTGCCCCCTCCTTCTACAAACCAGGTCTGTACGGCACCATATCCTCCAAGAGCATGATCTCCAGACCACTCCACCGCGAATATTCGATATGGATATGCACCGAATTCACCATATCGAACCGTTAGATCGTCCCAATCGTCCCAAAAAGCCGCAATACCGCTCCAAGATAAATCTTGACCGATGCAACTGCCGGAAGCGGAAACCGTCTCTCCCTCAAAGAAGATAACGCCGTTGCTGCTTACGTTGACAGACTCGTAGTATTGATCATACCACCACCAAGGGAATGGCAATTCCACTTCGGTATATTCGTTACCCGATATGCTGAGCAAATACGCACCGGTGAGATCGAGCACGGCAAACGGAGGACCATTGTTTTCAAAACTGTCTATGTACGCAATCCCGTAATCGTCCGGACCACCGGAGCCTGCCCAAACCATGGATGAACAAAGGAACCAAAGCATATGCACCTCTTGCTTCAAATTCTATCACAGCTACGAGACAATGCATGTCATACTCTTCTTTTTGATACGGAAATCCGACACCGCAAACATTCTTTCGTTTTTATCGCTGCGCAGCTCGTTGTGAAGACGTCTTGACGCAAAAATCGTATCGTACTATAAATGCTTAGTTTTCATTATGAGGCGCAAATGGCAAAGCTACAAACCCAAGATGGACAATCCATATCTGACCTATCGAACATCCAGCGGAAACTCCAGCCACTGAATGTTCAACTTCGATACTGGCCGACCAATCCCGATGCCGCTGAACTTCTGCAAAGAGACGTCCTTTCCGATGATGAAAAAAAATCGCTTATCGATGCACACGATCACTATTTTTCAAAGTTGCAACAAGAGGAACATTATCAACAACGCGATTTAATTGTTCTGCATCCGAACCTTCCGCAACTTTCGTCTCTACTCGAAAAGTTTGCCCGAATCCACACACACGATGATGACGAGGTACGCTATATTATCGATGGAGAAGGTGTATTTGGATTTGTTATGCCCGATGAAAGTCAAATTTTACTAACCGTCGAATCGGGCGAGTACATCAACGTCCCCAAGGACACCGAACATTGGTTTCTTTTGACCGAAGCCCAGCGCATCAAAGCCTTGCGATATTTTACATCTACAGAAGGTTGGTCGCCCCGGTACACCAACCGAAGCATTCGGATATAACCTCATGTCTCACCTCGCACTTCGAAAGAGACTTTGCAACATTGCGAAACAATTTTACGACAAAGGATGGATGCTGGGAACCGCTGGAAATCTATCCGTAAGAACGGCCGATAACACGATTTGGATGACAGCCAGTGGCCAAAACAAAGGAGAGCTAACCCCACAAGAACTGCTCTTGCTCACGCCAGATGGAAAAGTACTTTGGTCTGCCAACGAACACTTGAAACCGTCCGCTGAAACATCGATTCATCTGAGTATCTATCGACAATTTCCAAATGTGCGGGCATGTCTACACGTCCATATGCTCGAAAGCAACTGGCTGTGCCGGAAACACCCTGAATCCCAAATCGAATTGGCCTCTCTCGAAATGCTCAAGGGACTCGGAGCGCATCCAAAACCCCGAATAGAAGTTGTACCCAACCACCGTCACGTCCCGGATATTCCTGAGGAACTCGAGCGCAGATACCGTTCTGCACCACCCCAAGTACCCGGATTCCTTATCCGAGACCATGGTATTACTGCTTGGGGGGCTGATCTTTCGCAAGCCAGAAACTACATTGAGCTCTTTTCGTACGTTTTCTCGTTTATGTGCCGCGAATATTAAAGAGTGGCTTCGGGCGGATTTGAACCGCCGACACCACGGGTATGAACCGTGTGCTCTGACCTACTGAGCTACGAAGCCAAGCCGACCTATTATTAACTGAATATCAACCGCAACGTCAACAAATAAAATAGAATTGGTACTACAATTGTATCAACTGCGCATATGCGAGAAGAGCGCCACACAAAACGCTCCAGCCGAAAAGAGCAAACACGATCAACCACTCGATTCTCTTAGCCACTTCATAGTGTTTCTTTTCGAGCTCACCATCTATCCTACCGCTGTGCCAAGCTTCCTGCTCGCCTGAAAAGAGAACCAAGATACCCAAGAGCTTATCCGGCCTCGAGACAAAAACAAAACAAAGGATTGTGAATGCGAGAGCAGATAAAATGAACACGGAAGCGATAAAAGGAATCACGGGTTTTCCCGCTCAGCCAATATTTTTTCATAGGACTCGCGCATTTTCTGCATCCTATCTATCCCATCACTTTGCGCATACTTCTGCTGTAAATCGTCAATCTCACGAATAATCCCTCGCAGCAAGGGAGCAGCTTCGTCTTCGCTTAGTGACATCGCCTGAGCAGATCGACGTTGCATATCGTCGATTCGCATCTGAACATACCGATCTTGCATCGCGCGATATGTCACATAAACTTGTCCCCAACAGTCTTCCACATGACATTTCTCTAAAAGAGAGAACGCTTGCAACACCTCTCCTTCTTGCTCTTTCTCAAGGGCAAGTGCGATATATGGATGCTCTTCCAAAACGTCCATGTCTTCTATCAAAACCTCTTCTGTAAGAATCGGAGTCGTCTCCATGGTCAGTTCTTCGACCTTAACATCCTCCAGAGGAATATCTGACAAGAAGGCTTCGATATAATCATGTAGATCACTTTGCGCGCGATACTCCCAAGATTTAGCACGAATAATTAACTGTTCCAACCGTTGGCATCTCTCTTGCTCAACCGTGGGAATATCAGACAGAAGCCGCGTGTTCAATTGGCGCTCTACGTCACTAAAATCGACATTATCCACCGAAGTCGGTGGTTTCTTTACCTCGAAGGGCTGTCCGTATTTCATCACGCAACCAACATAGAACCAAATCATATTGGTAATCCTCTCTTACTCTTCCGGAGAAATAAAGATATCCACTCCGGTGTCCTCTGTAAAATCATCACTCATTTGCCCCATCAACTCAACGGAAAACCCACCTTTTACTTGAACGGGGGCGTATCTTCTGCCAATCGTGTTTTTTGATTCTTCCGAAGAGAAAAAGAGTACATCTGCTTCTCCTGCTTCTGTGGAAACCCCTCGAACCAAATCAACCTTCTGATACGCTGTATCCGCTTGCGTTTTCCAAGAAGGACTTGAGTCCCCCTCGCCGAGTAGTCCGGCTTCAATTGCTCCTTGTACCGTCCTTGTCCAAATGGGCAAAGCTCCCATCGCGCCAGAGATCTTTGTTTGCCCCCGCAACATCGGCTCAGGCCTATCAAACCCAACATAGGTGCCAACAAATAGACCACCATCAAACTCCCAGTTCTCACCGTTGGTTTTGGGTACCAATCCGCAAAAGGCCGCATTCGCAAATTGATTGGTCGTACCCGTTTTGCCAAGCAGTGGATAATTCAAACCGTTGTGGGTAATGCCCCGTTTCATTCTACGACCCGTGCCATACTGTACAACGTTTCTCAAAATATCCGCTACTTGCATACCCGTAATGGGATCGGCAACTTCTTCCATGGAGGTTTGTGCCTCGTACAAGAGGACTTCATCAACCGTCTCATCTGACGTAAAGGGATGAGGACGATAATAGATTTTATCTATGAGTCGGAAACGATTCTCTTTGGAAACGACATATTTATTGCCGGTGATGAGTCCTTGATACAGAGAAATCGCCTCATCCAAGCTCAGTTCGACAGCTCCCAACGGTAAGGATTGAATGGGTCGAATCTTCTCTGAGACACCCATTCGATTTGCGAGGAGGGCAATGTAATGCGCATGAACCAAAAATAGAAAGTCCGGGTGATGAATTAGATACGACAAAGAGTAGTAATCGTCGTTTTGGTGTGCTAAACGTAAGCGAATCATCTTTCGATCTAAATCTTCGATCATATCTTGCGGAAACAAACCGTCATACCGAAGCGGCAACAACTCGGACCAAAGGGCAACATCCTCCAGCACCAAGGGCTCTTGTTCGTGCAAGCCACAACCGATAAAATCATCTCCCAACCAAAGGTGCCCTACCTCATCGGCAAGCGGTAGTCCAATCGCAGCGGGTCCTTGCTCGACCAACATAGACTCCATGTTCTCTCGGCTCTCGAAGTAGAGAACTAATTTTCTATACTCTTCATCACACACCGTCCTCCTCTTTTGGAGTTGTAGCCAATTAAACGATGTGGAGATACGCTGACTTTCTGTTTTTACTTTTTGAAGTTGCTTTTGGGCTCCTTGACCATAGGTAAGAGAAATTAGAGGCCAAGCCTCCACACCCATAGCATCCAGCATATCCCGCTTCGCATGATTAAAAGCGACTGCATCCAAGTACCGACGGGTGCTGATCACACCAAAGCGATCTCGAATGCGCTCAATATATTCTTTGCGGGACTCATCCTCTTGTCGTTCCAAACCGACCATAGAAACCAGTTCCTTGAGTCTTTTGACCGAAAGATGAGCGGTAAGATGATACAGCAGCCAAACGCTGGCTTTGTTTTCCGAATGAACCCCCGTCCAAGCCAAGGATACGGAATCAGGAGCTTTATGACCTGCCCGCGGATAATACCAAACCCGTTCAAAGGGGAATGCACTGTGTCGATTGTCTAACTCGTCCAACGGACTCCAACCCAAGTGCATGGCTGCCGCATAAATCACCGTCTTCCAAACGCTACCAAGCTGTCTTTTTGCGTTTAAGGCTCGATTGAAATCCTTATTGCTGTAACCGCCGACCATCGCGACAATCTTATCGTCTTGTACTGCGAGCGTTGCACCCTGTAAGTCTGTTTGCAGTTCGATATCGCAATTGCCTCTTTCGGCAATACTCACATAGAGAACGTCTCCGACCGAGAACTCTGCAAGCAGTTTATTCACACTGCCTTTACGAAAACGCCCTTTTTCAGCCCGAGCCAATATTGTAGCGGTGCGCATTAGGGAATCTGCATTGACCGCACAAGGATAACCTTGGACATCCAAAGTCAGGGAATCCGAACCGACGGCGTCCACCATAGCGTAATGAAAACTCAGTCTTGAGGGCTCTTTTGAGAGACGCTCTTTGGGAAGCATATTCTTCTCGTGCTTCATATCAGGTATACCCGTTAGGTAAGGCCCGATTTCACTCAAATGATGTCGAACACCGTACAAAGCCGAGGCTTGCGTATGCCGATCCAACGTCGTCACAATTCGAAGACCGGCGGTAGATGGATTCTCAATACCCGCCTTCGACAGAATTTCTTTGATCTCCGGAGACGAGAGTCGCGAGATCACCTCGCCAATAATGACGCTGTCTTCATAGCGAAAGACTCCCCTGCGAAAAGGAATCTGGCGTGTATCGATCATCTCTTTCAATTCAGCATGCTCCGCTTGCGTGAGATACCCATACTTCAACATTCGATTGACGACATACAGCGTCCTCTGATGAGCCGCGTCTACGGCAACCTTCGCTTCCTTCTCCGTCTTATTGAACGGATTATACAAATTGGGTCCTTTCACGAGACCAGCGATAAACGCACACTCTATCGTTGTGAGTTTCTTGACGTCTTTGTCAAAAAAATACCGCGCGGCAATCCCAATCCCACGTCCATTCGCGTTGACATGGAACTGATTGGCATAAAATTCAAGTATCTGCTCTTTGCTATAATAGTGCTCTAAACGAAGGGCGTTGACCGCTTCTTCTATTTTCGATCGAAAACTCCTATCCGGACGGCTGTACAGATTTTTAGCTGTTTGCTGCGTCAAGGTCGATGCACCAGCGACAACCCGTCCCGCGGAGAAATTTTGGAACACCGCGCGTACAATACCCAAGAAATCAAATCC
>JAYYRF010000592.1:0-5400 GCA_036127535.1 Myxococcota bacterium
AAGTCCTCGGCGAAGGGGTTCGTATTCATTCTGGCGTCTCCGGTGGCCCTCACACCAGTCGCTACTGTAAAATCGTTCCCATCCTACCCTTCTATCGGATCTATTTTGACGATGGAACGTATTTTGACTACGATGGAGACCCAAAGCATACCCGAGAACAAATCGAAAAGATTGAGCCCGCAGATTTAGAGGGCTACGAGCGGTTTCACGACGCGGCGGAGGATATATTCAAGCGCGGCTTTTTGGAACTCGGTTACACCTACTTTAACGATGTCGGAACCATGCTCCGCGTCGCGCCCGACCTCTTCAAACTCGACGCGGTTCGAAGCTTGTTTAGCTTTGGCTCAAAATACTTCAAGTCTGATAAATTGCGTCAAGTCTTCAGCTTCGAAAGTTTGCTCGTGGGAGGAAATCCCCTAAAAGTTCCGGCCATCTACGCCATGATCCACTTCGTCGAAAAAACATGGGGCGTACACTACGTAATGGGTGGAACAGGCGCACTGGTAAAAGGTTTTGTTCGTAAATTTAAGGAATTGGGCGGTGAAATCCGATTCAATGCAGAAGTAAGCCGGATTAAAACCGAAAAAGATGGTTTCTTTCAAAAGGCGGTCGCGAAAGGGGTTGAGCTGGCAGACGGAGAGTTTATTGAAGCTGATATCGTATGCTCCAATGGTGATTATGCACAAACATACATGAAAATGATCGATAAAAAGCATCGCTCATGGAATCCGAACTGGCGAATCAAAAACATGAAGTACTCCATGTCTCTCGTTGTCATCTACTTCGGGTTTAAAGAAGGAGAAAAACCTCTAGACCTACGCCATCACAATATAATTCTCGGCCCGCGCTACGAAGAACTCCTTACGGACCTCTTCGATCGAAAGATTCTGGCCAAAGACTTTTCTCAATATCTGCACATTCCAACGATAACCGATCCAAACATGGCACCCAAGGGACATCACGCCGCTTATACTCTCATCCCAGTACCACACAACGACTCAAAACTCGACTGGTCCGTCGAAGGCCCCAAACTGGTGCAAAAAGTCCTACAATTTCTAGAAGATCGAGGGTACATCCCCGATCTTCAAAAGAACCTCACATACTCGTCCTACATCGACCCCAAGTACTTCGAGAACGTTTTGAATTCATACAAAGGCAATGCTTTCGGTGTGGAACCAACACTCACACAGTCTACGTATTTCCGGCCGCACAATCGCTGTAAGGATATCGAAAACTTATATTTGGTGGGAGCCAACGCACAACCCGGTGCCGGAACCCCATCTGTCATGATGTCGGCCAAGATGACCGCCCGTGCCATAGCGGAGGACTACGCTGATTTTGTTAAAAACGAACCCTCTGTAGAACGCTCCGAATCCGTTTCATGAGCACCAAAGAGAGGGAGATCTATTGCTATCTTCGAGAAGGGGCATGGATCCACATACGCCCCTCTTCCCCCAAACGAAAATGGATGGACCAAACCCCCTTCCAACACGCCTATAAGTGTCTGCCGCTCACCCACGCCAATCAGCACGGTTGGGAGATGCTCTTAAAGCAGGGGTTCTCCGTTCATTGGAATGGTGGTGCGAAACAAGAGGATATACGTTTTCATTTTGAAGGAACATCACCAGACGGGCACCCTCCCGTGCTCAGCGCCTTTGGGTCGGGAATCATCACTTTTCGAATCCCATGTTTATTCAAGACGCCCAAAGGAGTCAATCTATGGGTCATGGGTGTCCCCAATATATTTTTAGATGGTGCTCAACCTCTAAGTGGGATTGTAGAGACCGATTGGCTTGAGGAATACGGTTTTACCATGAATTGGAAAATTACACGCCCCAACGTTTCGATTCATTTCCCACAACACTTCCCCTTTGGTTTTTTGGTTCCCGTCGAACGAGGCTATATCGAATCGTTTCAACCATATTTACGGAGCTTTGAGCACAATCCCTCTCTCAAAGCCGTTTACGAAAGTGCCGAGGAAGGACGAAGAAACTTTCAACGTCGTATAAAAGTAGAAGACAGCGAGACGCATTTACACCCCAACAAAGAACAAAAAAGGAATTGGCAGGGAAACTATTATCGCGGGCAAACTTCATCGGGAACCATCTTTTCAGAACACCAAACAAAACTGTACGTCAAGGCATTTAAAGTTGATTCAACGGAAACCGAAGAGGAAGAGTAGACATGACGCTGCAAAAAGAAATACCCGTTGCATGGAGACCCCTTCTTCGCAAAGAGATTGAACAACCCTATTTTAAAACTCTAGAGCAAACCCTCGCCAAAGAACGCAAACGAGTTCCAATTTATCCACCGCCCAAAGACGTTTTCAACGCCTTTCGGTACTGCTCCCCTGATTCGTGTAAGCTCTTATTACTCGGTCAAGATCCATACCACGGCCCAGGAGAGGCGCATGGTCTGTCTTTTTCCGTCAAACCGGGTGTAAAAATACCTCCCTCTCTTCGCAACATGTACAAAGAATTGCAACATGATCTTGGGTATCCCATCCCCAAACATGGAACGCTTACATCATGGGCGCGCCAAGGGGTTTTACTTCTCAATTCAGTCCTAACGGTGGAACACAAAAAGGCCGCTTCCCATAAATCCTATGGTTGGATACGCTTCACGGATGCTGTGATCCGTATCCTTGCCCAAAGAGAACGGAAAATGGTGTTCTTACTGTGGGGAGGTTTCGCCCAAAGGAAACAGTCTCTCATAGATGCGACAAAGCAGGTTGTGATTACGGGCACCCATCCGTCTCCCTTATCCGCCCATCGAGGGTTTTGGAACTCAAAACCCTACTCGAAAGTGAATCTAGCACTTCAAAAGCTCGGTTACGAGCCTATCCGTTGGCGGCTAGATGACATAGAACCCAAACTGTAGGGTTACACGTCGCCATCTTCCAAATCCAAACATGAGATCTCAGTCTTTCCAAGCAGTTCAAGGAGTTTATCCTCGTGATTCGCTTTTACTTCGTTTTGCTTCGATATTGCGTCTTTCTCTGAGGCAGCCAGCGACGTTAAGTCCTCTAGGGTCTTTCTCATAATTTTGACAACGCCGTAGCAAACAGCTCTTTGCAACTTAATCGCCCATCGCTCTCCTCTCTCTAATGACCATGCATGCAGATGCGCTGGCAGGAGTAGAAGCTCGACATCCGTTTTGGCGCGAAACTCCAGCGCTTGCCCAGAACCCATGACAAGCGCACCTTGACCAAATACTTCCCCTTCCTTGATTGTCGCCAAAACGATCGTCTTTCCGTCGGGTAGTTCGGTACTGATTTCCACCTCTCCCTTTTCCAACAAAAAGAAATTACGCTCTTTGGTCCCCTGCTTGTGTAAAAGACCGTTTGTTGGAGCCTTCAACGGACTCATCGCCTGTGACATATGTAGAAGTTCTTCATCGGAAAGTAATCGCAGCGAAGAAAACCTTTTTAGAACCTGAATATCGAGTTTCACTTTTTCTCCCCCATCATCGTGCTCCATAGACGAGAGAAAACATTTCCCTTGGGTTTCACGACCTCTTGCTTTATCAACTTCTTTAATTTATTGAGGCGTTCGAGAACAATTCCCGTGATTCCCTGCAAGACTTTAATGGTGATTTGATTGCCTTGTTCGAGGGTAGAATTGAATATTTCGCGTCGTATTTCGATATACACCCCATCGCTCAGGGCGCTGATGGTTGCAGAACGTGGAGCCTGATCGATGAGGGCCATTTCCCCAATCGCAGCACCGGGATACAATTTCGCGAGGAATGTACCGCCAACCCGAACTTCCACTCGTCCTTCCGTCAGTACAATCAGACTGTCTCCGAGTTCACCTTCTCGTATAATGGTATCTCCCTCGCTAAACGTCTTGATCTCACCCGCGGCTAGAAATTGCGCGGCTTCTCCAAGTGTCAGTTTGGAGAAGGCACGATTGTTCGTCAGCTTGGTCGCGGATCGAAGAATCGGATTGAGAATTTCAACCTCTTCCGTTTCTCTGTCGCTATCCAACATCGTTCCATGCATTTTACGCAAAGCCAATCTCTCAATTTCTAAAATTCGTGCGAGAAGTTGTTTTTCGATCGTTGTATTCAGAGAATTAAATTTTATGCCAACAATGTTTTGCGCAGGATTACGCGGATTCGGCTTGGCATAAATCAGTTTACCGGCAACGGACCGTTCTTGGCCATCGAGGACAATGGGAAACCCCAGATACAGCCCTCGGCGTAGGGTCGCTTCCGGAGGGATAAAGGGAAGAGTAATTTGCGTTCCGGTGACGGATATGTCGTTAATTTGAATGGGTGGTGGGTTGCCGACTTTGAAGGGACACTTCTCCCCCATAAAAGACGGTATGTCTAGCGTTTCCACATCATCTTGCTTGTTATAGCGAAAGAATTTAGACGCATAGGTGTGCTGAATCATCGGCATACGAAAATTTTCGCGCAGATTGTGCCGAAAGATACTGTCCGGATATTGAAGAAGGATTAACGCCTTTACGACGGGGTCAAAGGGTTGTTTTTTTATAAAGTTGACGCGAGTACAGAAATAAAAGCGTCCAAAATCTTTCGCGAGATCGATGGTTACGCGAGAATTGGGCGGTAAAACCCAGTCACCAATGGGTTCAGAAATCAAGAGACGTATTCCGTCTGAACTCGGCATCAGTCGTAGCTGACTCACTCGGTAACGCTCCCCCGCATTCATGTCTATGATGCAATCATAGGCTTTACCCTTTATCATTGAGACGGGTTGGGCTCCTCTTGGATCTTTGAGTTCTTTGGGGGGACGACAATTCTCCAGTTTTTCGGATAACAAATTTAGGATGTCGTCGTCTATACAGCGGAATTCGTACTCTTTCTCGTTTTCAAAGCACAAACGGATACCATAGTCACTCGGTTCCACAAATTTGATGGCAAAGATTTCGACTTCGACCCAAATGGAAGAATCGCTCTCTAAAACAAAGGCAAATTCTTGATTGGTCAATACGATATATCCGAAAAAAATGTCATCTTTGAACTTACATTGACCGCGCTCCATGTATATGATTTTATTTTCAATTCCATCTACCGCTCTCTTTTGTCGTTTCGAAGAGAGGATTTCGGAGATATCGTTGGCAAATATAGATTGATACAAGGAAGCACCATTCACTTCCAGACTCCATGTATCTTCATTGGTTGAAATTAGGAGCCTCTCCTGGGGGAAGGTTTGGGCGCTCAGTTTCACAATCTTCCGCACGGATAGTGAGTATAAATTCTTGCCAATGGTTCGATCTAAAATATTCGTAGGGAGAAAGTATATTTTTCTTCTACAGGCAAATATAGCTCCGTAAACAGCCAACTGACCTTTAAAAAGAGTCGCCGTCATGACGGATCCAACCAATTTCTCTTTGTTCTGCGCTAAAATGATCAAAATATTGACAACAAAAA
>JAYYRF010000593.1:0-2712 GCA_036127535.1 Myxococcota bacterium
TGTGCCAAACGACTGGAAACTCCAAGGATGTGAGGACCATCTCCTGCCGGATACCGCGATTGATAAGAAAGACTTCTGAGAATGAAGTAGATGCCATACAGAGAAAGTATATTGAAGAAGAGAAAGGGTATCCATTGGGAGCGAAATTTGTACCATGAAAGACTCAATGTCTCTTCTCCTCAATACACAGTAGTAACCATCCTCCCTTGGGGTGTGGCCCAAGTACAGGCGAAGTGCAGTTTCGAATTGCCTTGGGGATGTTTCCGATCGGCTTCCAACGACTCCAGTGCAATGCATCCTTCGTTTTTGACAATACGGGTATTCTTCTGCCATTGATGTTGGCTTGTGCGGTGAGCCATAGCTCGTCACCAACACTGAGCGCAAAGGGTACGGATGCAAAGTTGAAGATGTCGTTTTTGCCAGGATGTGTCATAACACCGCGTAGAGGGTTTCCTTTTGCATGGACAATATGCATATCTTGGGTTGCAAATAGGTGTAATTCTCCATTGAAGTACACCGGAGAAGGATCTGCGAGTCCGTATCCGAGATAGCGATCTTTACCGGGATTGGAGCTTCGAATGGGTATCAGGTTCTTCTTTTTGGCAGGGTCTCCGCTGGTACCCGTGGGTGATATGTACCACACTTGCCCATCAAATATTTGTGGATCGATGTAAGCCTTCGTTTCTACGTCTTCAATTTTCCACGCCTTTGGGTGCCAGGTTGTACCATCATATTTATAACCACGGATGGGTGGATCTCCGCGTAGCTCCCACCATGTAGGAGGACGAACCTCTTGTATAGCGGTTATCAATAATGATTGGTCTTCGTCGATTGCCAATCCCAAGCTTGCGACGCCCCAGGCGATGATGCCCCAATGTGTCCAAGTATCGAGATCTTCCGAATAAAAGCCGTGCATAACATTGACTGCACCAGGCTCTTCCACAAGCGCGAGTGCCATTGGATCTTGTTCACACGAACATAGGAGTAGGGTTAAAAGCATACTTGACCTAATATTGACAGATGTTTTTCGTCTTCACGAGTATGAAGTGCTAGGAAATAGAATGATCGTCGTTAAGATTAGTTAGTGGAGTAAATGTGAGTCGCAAGAGAAGAATTGAAGAATTACTAACGGAAGTGTTTAGTCCAACAGAGCTCGTTGTTGAAGATTTTTCTCATCAACACAGCACGGCAGAGGGTTCCGAGAGTCATATTGAGGTATATATCATCTCGGAAGCATTTAATGGACTTTCAATGGTACAAAAACACCGTAAAATGTATCAGGTTCTCCAAGATGAAATGAACAGCGGTCTTCACGCATTAAAGCTTCAGGTAATGGGGACAGCAGAATCACCGCAGTCTCCAACACAACCACCTCGTTGTAAGGGAGGAGAATAATGATTTGGCTTTGGGTTGCCTGTTCAGAGCAAAAGCCCATTGAAGAGACGGGGGAAACCGTTGAAGTGCCTCCTGTGGAGTCGATCTTCACAAACGCGCAACAGCACCTCGAAGAGCTGGAACGAATTGCGATGGAGAACGATGGCAATCGTTTTGTCGGTACCAGTGGTTACGATCATTCGGTATCTTATGTGAAGGAAAGATTGGAGGAAGCCGATTACGTCGTCGATATTCATCGTTTTGAACTGCGTCAATTCGTAGTTGTTTCTGAGCCCGAGTTGCTTCAAAATTCTGAATCCGTCACGTCCGATATAGGCGTATTTGAGTATTCTCCGTCGGGTAGCGGAGAAGGTAAAATCATTCCCGTTGATTTACAAATTCCACCGGGATCTACCAACTCATCGACCTCCGGTTGCCAGGCTTCTGACTACGCCGATTTTGAAACGGGCGGGGTTGCCCTACTTCAAAGGGGCTCTTGCACCTTTTCCGAGAAAGCAGAGCGTGCCCAAGACGCCGGTGCGGCTATGGTGCTGATTTTTAATGAAGGACAAAACGGCAGACGTTCTACACTCGAAGGAACGTTGGGCGAAAATACGGATTTAAACATACCGGTTCTCGGACTCAGCTATGAGATGGGGGTGTATTTAAACGAGCGTGCGGGAGAATCGATACAATTCTCCGTAGAGACTGCCTTTGATATGACGGAGTCCTACAACATCTTTGCTGAAAGACAAGTGGGAGATCCCAATCGAGTTATGATGATTGGTGCGCATTTGGATTCTGTTCAGGAGGGGCCCGGGATCAACGATAACGGCTCGGGGGTCGCGGGTATTTTGGCAATGGCTGAGCAGTTTTCAGCGGAGTCCTTCGAATCAAGTAATCGCATCCGGTTTGCCTTTTGGGGAGCTGAGGAGATCGGATTGGTGGGCTCCTATAAATACATTCAAGAGCAAAGCGAGGAGAACCGGTCGAAGATTTTGATGTACTTGAATTTCGATATGATCGCTTCTCCAAATTATGTGAATTTCATCTATGATGGAGATGGCTCACAAGGCCCTCGAGGGCCAAGGGGATCAGATAACATCGAGGATGTCTTCAAAGATGCTTTTCGGGATAATGACCTATCTTATGAAGAGACCCCATTTGATGGTCGGTCGGATTACGGCCCTTTCATTGCGGTCGGAATACCCGCAGGAGGTCTATTCTCCGGAGCTGAAGCGATTAAATCTCCCCAAGAAGAAGAGAGTTTCGGCGGTAGAAGTGGCGAATCATATGATGAGTGCTATCATCGTGAATGTGATTCCCTTGAAAACATTA
>JAYYRF010000594.1:0-2520 GCA_036127535.1 Myxococcota bacterium
CAAAACTTCTGACGTACCGAATCGTACCATTTTCAACGAGCTTGCCACTGGGAAGTTGGAAGTTTTCTTCGCGAAGCTGTTGTAAGATTTCCCACGAACCGACACGGTGCTCCATGAGCGCATCCCGCCGGAAATCAACAAAAATTGATTTGGGGTCCGATCCCCATGCGTTCACCCCACCAACGCCTGAAACACGTTCTAATTTCTTCTGAACGACATTGTACAGGAGATCATATTTTTCTTCTGCTGTCCCTTCTAAACCGACTCCAGCCCACATAATAGGGGCATCGGACATGTTCCATTTGTATACATAGTACTCTTGCCCCTCTTCAGGCAGATCTGGTAGCAGTCTTTCCATTCTATCTACAACACCATTATATGCGCTGTCCATATTGGTAGAGCGATGGAAGCCCAAAGAAAAAGAGGCGCGACCATACGACGAGGTTGATCGGATCATTTTGATACCAGCGAGATCGCTCAGAGCGTCTTCGACAGGTAGAGTGATCTTCTCCTCGGTCTCTTTGGGTTGTGAGTCTCCATAGGGAACAACGAGCCAAAGTTGTCCGCTTTCAAAGGTGTCCGGCAGTAATTCCAACGGAATCCGCGTCCAAGAAATCATTCCGAGCACCACGGTGGCAATGAACAGCATGATCGTACTGACGGGACGTTGAACGGAAAAGCGAGGAATCCATTTCATGGCGATCGTTCCAATCGTTTGGATAAAAATAGATACAGACTGGGAATGACCATTAAGGTAAGGAGGGTAGATGACATCAGGCCAGCGATGATGGTGATAGCAAGAGGCTGTTGTATCTCCGCGCCATCCCCATAACCAAAGGCGAGGGGAAAGAGACCCAACGCAGTTGTCAACGTCGTGATTAAAATCGGACGCAGGCGCAATTTGGAGGCTTCTTCGGTTGCTTCAAAACGAGAGAGTCCACCAGCGCGTTTTCGATTGATCGTATCGACCAAAACGATGGCGTTGTTAACGACGACACCGGCGAGAACGATCAGACCGATGAGAACCACAACGCTGAGGGGAAGTTGCGTTAACCATAGTGCTGCAACGACACCGATAAGGGCGAGTGGTACGGTAAAAAGAATGACGAAGGGATGGATGATGCTTTCAAAGGTACTTGCCATAATCACGTAGACCAAGAATACGGCAAGCAGTATGGCGAATAGCATCGACTGGGAAGAACGACGCATCTCTTCGCTTTGGCCGCCAAGCTCCCAATTATCGATATCGGAGAAGAGTTTTTCGATTTCCCGTGCGGGGGAGGCAAGATCAAAACCGTCTATATTGGCCGTGACCACGACGGCTCTTTGTTGGTCGACTCTTCGAATTTCAGAAGGCCCTTTTTTCTCTTCGATATCAGCCACCGTATAGAGAGGGATTTTGGGGAGAATATTGGGATTGATATTCAAGAATCGCAGTTGTTCAACACTTCTTCGATCGGACTCTGTTAAGCGCACCACGAGATCCAATCGACTTTCATCGGTAGAGATACTGGTCGCTTTTTCTCCTTGTATCTTTTCGCGAACGCGACGGGCAATATCGGATGATTGCAACCCGATCTTTGCGAGTCTATCTCGATCGTATTGTATCTGTATCTCCGGATATCCTTCTGCGAGAGATGTTCGAATGTCGGTGAGATTGTTTTGCTGGGACAGCCGGCGTACAGCATCTGTGGATTTGGACTCGAGTTCGTTCAAGGAGTTTCCATATAGGATCAGTTCAATGGGGGTCTGAAATTGAAAGAGGGAAGGACGAGAAAACTGTATATTTTGGATTTTTCGATTGGATTGCAGTTTATTTCGTATTTCCGTCATAAACTCCTTTTCGGCTCCTGCATTTCTCTCTTGACTGTTCAAGCCGATTAAGAACCGTATCGAATGCTCTCCGACACCAGAACGGTTCTCACTTCCGCTGGCACCCAAAATCGAATGTACGTAACGAACATTGGAATGTTCTGCTAGCCATTGTTCGGTTGGCAAGATCGTCGATGCTGTACGACCCAAAGGGGTACCAATGGGTAGTTCCATATCGACGATGAAGCGTCCTTGGTTTAATTCGGGCAGAAGGGATTGACCCAGCCTATGCATTTGGCTGAGGCTCAGACTGAACAAAAGGAAGGCAAAACCCAAGACGGTACCTGGTTTTTTTAATACCGGATGAAGAAGTTTTTGGTATCGTGACTCTCCGCGCTGGTACACCGCATACAGGACATTCGCGAATCCCATAAGGATGTCCGCAAGTTTCGGGATGATGAAGTACCCCATTGTGAAGAAAATTTTCGCAAGGATCATGCATGGATATACACACAGAGTGACGATCAACTCAAATAGGAAGAAAATGGCGAGTCGTGGAATGCCCCAAAGTAACCAAATCCATTTTCGGAATCCGTTATGCTCCGTGAAATCTTTTTTGAAGGATTGCCAAGAGCCAAATCGCTCACGCCAAGATGGCAGACTGGATGCTTCGGGCAAACGTACTTCTGAAGCAGCCAGCATCGGGAC
>JAYYRF010000595.1:0-2712 GCA_036127535.1 Myxococcota bacterium
ATTGACCACTTTGAGCAACGTATAAATTGTCTTGGGATGCGTACATTGTCCAACCGTCGGAAAGCAACCCTTGGGTATTGGTTTGGCCATCTTCTAAATCAAGGTGAATCAAGCTCAAAACATTAAACTGAGAGACTTGAGATGGTCGATACAAATTCTCACAGCTGTGAATCGATTCCAGTTCTTTCTCGGCTCCCAAGCGCCACTTCGGAAGCATCTCTTCTACATCTATACTCTTTGCCAGCTCTTGAATCGGACCTCGCAAGATATTTGCTGCTTCCGCACGCTTTTGCTCCAAATCCAACTGCAACTCGTCCTCTGATAAACTCCAATCAACCTCGGGTAATTCAATGCTACTGTTGTAAACCAACTCCCACAATTCTTGGGGCAACGAAGACCAATGATTGACGACGGCATATACGTCTTCTCCAATCATACGTCCATCTCTCAGATAACCATCAATATCGATTTGTCTGCTCACAACCGGATTGCTGCGATCCGAGACATCGATGATGTTGATGCGCACACTGCTGTAAGAATTAAAACCATCTATGCTGTTGTTGTAAATGTTTTCAAATACGATAAGCTGGTCTCCTTTTAAAAAGAGACCCCGTGCCCATCCCTCTAGATCGATAGTCGCGAGCTTGTGCGACTCTTCTACCGGCCAAGAATCTACGATGTGGATTCCTTTATCCTGCGCAACGTAGATATATTGACCGTCGGTCTTAACCAAATCGATTTCGTCCACTCCCTCTTCTTGCACATTGGTCGTCGAGTAGTCGGATGGACCGGTATTTTCAGAAGAACTACC
The DNA here is from genome assembly GCA_036127535.1 of Myxococcota bacterium. GTDB lineage: Bacteria > Myxococcota_A > UBA796 > UBA796 > UBA796. The sequence goes on from JAYYRF010000595.1 coordinate 812, forward strand.
AGAATCAGCCTCGGCCGCCACATCCTCTGTACCACCCCACCCCCAATAGTAGCTATATTGATAGCTCAAAGCGGCCTCAAGCATAACTTCTGCCATATAATCTTGGGTTTCACTGCAGTTTTCAAATCGACTTAATTCTGGACCGAGTTCCGTAATCTCTTCTTTTTTATCGCACGCTGTCGTGGTCATCAATGCCGCAAAGGTCGCGAATTTCGTTAAGATTCTCATGATATTTCTCCGATTGGATGTGTTTTGTTTTAAGTAAGCAAACTCTGTGCCAAAAAACAAAACCCGCATTCTCGCTTCGAATACGGTATGATCTCTTCTAATACGGATCTCAATGTCCAAACTATACCCCAATTGTCTCTTTTGAAATCAAGTACCTGAACCGCATGTCCTCCCTTAAGATCTTATTGTCCGGTGCATCCTCTTTCTCCGGTTTTCATATTCTTCAGAGCCTATCACAAGCCGGTCACGAGGTGTGGGCTACCTTGCAGTCTCCCACATCTTCTTATCGTGACCTCAAGAAACGGCGCATTCAGTCGCTGCCGTCCAATATTCGAATTGTGGAGAATACACCCTTTGGCTCCACCGGCTTTTTGAATCTGCTCGAAGAAGAGTTCGACATATACGGACACCATGGTGCATGGACTCAAAACTATCGTTCAATAGACTACGAATTACACCGCGCCTTTGAAAACAACACCCATAATATCAAAGCTGTGATGGAGTGCCTCTCTCGTACCCAAACTCACGTTGTGATTTCCTCTTCTATCTTCGAAGGCAATGCGCAAACCCCACCCTTTTCTCCTCATGGACTGGTCAAATCCATTACGACGCAAGCATTCTTTCTCTATGCGCAACTCTATGACGTTCCAATTTCACGATTGGTCATTCCCAATCCATTTGGTCCCCTAGACAATGCTAAAATCATCGCTTACCTGTGTAAAGAGTGGTTTGCAGGCCGAGTACCCATTGTTCAAACCCCCCAGTACATCCGCGATAATATTCCGGTCGATTTGCTCGCTTTGTCCTATCGGTACTGGATCGAACAACCGCGCTCTTTTCAAAGCAGCTTCCATCCTTCCGGTTATCAAAGCAGTATGGGCGAATTTGCGAAGAGAGTCGCCAAAGAACTCGCTCCTCGCCTACAGATAGATTGTCCCATCCAATTCGCGGTTCAGACGCGTTTTGAACAGCCTAAAACCTTGATTAATAATATCTCGGCTCACATGTTGTGTCCCCAGTGGAGTGAGGAGCGCTTTTGGGATCTCTTCGCTTTAGATCTGCTCTCCCGTAAAGAGAACAGCGATCTGATCTGACCATTTTCGACACTCCTTCCAACTTTCCTCGGGATCTTCTGTTTGCCAATCCAATAAATATTCTCCCAGGCGTTCCGCAACGGGCTGCTTTTTTTGGGCTCTTTCATCGTGCCCTAAGCCGTACTCAGAAAGCTGTAAGTATTGGGGAAGGCTCCAATGCTCCGCAAAAGATGAACAGGCATCATCCAAACCTTCGTGTGAGATTCGGCTGTACAGATCTTGAAACGCGATCACGGACAATACCGTATGGCGAAGTTCTGGATCATGCTCCTTGTCCACCCTCCAAAATCCTTTTTGTTCCAGCGTGCGACAAAAATCAGCATCCTGCATTTGTTCCTTCGGATGATCACAATCGCGCAGTAGAAAACGAAATTCGTCTGGACGCAGTCCATACAAAGCGGCCACCATCGCATCGATTTTCACCCTAAGTTCCAATCGCATTCGACGGGAACAGGCCCACAAAGAACGCCAAGCTCGATGGCCGTACGCATATGGACTCTTCAGCCAATCGAATGCGAAAGCGGGATGTGTACCACACAGGCGTAGTGCAGATCGCGCTAAGAAAGAGTGACGACTCCA
>JAYYRF010000596.1:0-17779 GCA_036127535.1 Myxococcota bacterium
CGCGATAGTTACGGCCAAGATGTCTCTCATCTCTTTCTCGCGCTGGAAGAGCGGATCGATGAAAAGAAATACCGTGACCTCTCAGAAGAATTGAGGAGTACATGGTCACATCTGCTCAAATGGCATCAGAGGAAAAACCAACGGATTCCACCAAAGGTTATACGCGCTTTTAATGAGATGAATCGACTTTTAAAGATGACTTAAGCCCTCTGTAGGGCTAAGGATACCACAACGAGGGTGCTGGTATATGATGGGTTCCATACGCTGCTTCGGTATGGAATCGGGCTATAGATACTTTTTCAAAAAAGCGATTGTCAGTGCATTGTTGAGATAGTCCGACTCGCTTTTGGGGGTGAGATAGTGTCCTTCGTCGGCGTATTCCACGAACATTCGCTTTTGTTGTCCGTCACAGAGGTTCATAAAGGCTTCTTTTCGATCATTTTTATTTTGATAGCTCAAGAATCCGGCGGATTTTTTCTTCTCGGTATAACGGCGCTGCAGGTTGGTCGGTTTGACAGATGGTGGCCAAACTTCGTCTTTGGCACCATATGTAACCAAGATTGGACCTTCATAGTCCTCGATGGGAATCACATCCCCCATGGCGGGAACAAAGTGATCGAGCATCCACGCCGGTTTCAGATCCCATTCCGGTGTCTTGCCAGCGATGATTGCGGCCGCCGTTTTTTTAGAGAACCCCGAAGCGATATAATCCGGTGGTGAGTGCGCGAGAACCAAATGCGGTAGCCCGACTCCGAGACTCTGACCGTGTTTAGAGAGAATCGAACCCAAGACCAGTGCCAGTTCTCCTCCGCGTGAAGTTCCCCAAAAAGCCATCTTTTCCCCTTTGCTGTAAGGGGCGCTTCGGAGTGCTCTCATTGCCGGCAAGAAGTGTTCTTTCAGATCGATGCCGATCAACTCATCCGGCGGATGATTTTCAAATTCCAAATGGTGACCGCAGTCAAAGTAGCACAGTGCATATGTGACATAGCCTTGGCTTGCCAGATAGCGCGCCAACACCGGCACCCAGGCATTTTCCCCCGTTTGTGTGGGCTTTTTACCTTTTTCGTAACGAAAATCTCCGTTTCCTCCTTCTAGTCCATGCAAGAGCAAGATGGATGGATGCGACCGGTCGTCATCGGGTCGGTAGAGATATCCGGGCAGCGGTGCCTTTTCTCTGACGATCCCCAATCTCTCTATTTTCTCGACGACTTGCTCGTGTGGCGTAAGAATATAGTTTTCGGAGATGATGATCGACGAAGACTCTAGTTCCTCGCACTGGAAATCCTTTTGAAAGACTTGGTTTATGCAACCCAAACTCCATATAAACCAAAGCATACGACCTCCCCGTTTTCGAAGATTGTATCACCGGGGAGTAAGGGTAGACGCTTTCTTTTTTGAATTTCTACGCGGTTTCTCTTTTTTGCCGTTTGTTTTGGGCGGCTTTGAGTAAGCGTTTGCTGAGTTGCATCCCGTTCTCGATGGAGTGATCCATGTTGTTGTACCAAAATAAACCGGTTCGACCTGCGAGATTGAGATTTTTAAACTGGGACAGACCTTCGCGCGCTTTGTCCAGCTCTTGGGGATAGTTGACGTGGTAGATTGGATAGCTGTGTGGAATCCGCTCAATTTGCACGTCGATAACATTGTTGCGGTTTTTAAGCATTCCGACCCGCATTAAGTCGTCGATGACCCAGTCCGTCAATCGTTCGCCGTATTTCCACTTTTCGTCACCGACCATACAAGTAATTTCACAACAGTATCCTGTCGTACCCTTCGGTACGGTGTGCGGAGATAAAAATCGAGGCGTGGAAATGCGGTTGAAGACCAAATCTTTGGCACCGTAGTAGCACCATTGATAGTCCCGATCCGCGTCTTCTTTGACCATTACGTTGAACAAAAGCAAGCCGAGGTACTTGAGGCTGGGCTTGGGAATTCCCAGTTGTGTGCACGCATGGGTAATGGGAGCCGTCCAAACGACTTGCGATGGCTCTATACGTTCAGAGCCGACGTGCACGGCTTGTACCATGCCATCGCCACCTTCCAAACGCGCTGGTTTGCCGCGGTGAATCTCACCGCCAAGATCGAGGATTTTGGATGCGATAGAATCCCACGCTTCGTACATTCCACCCGTTGGGTATAAAAACTTCTGCGGTTTTTTGTTGAATTGCAGCAGAGTTGATTTGAGAAGCTGAAACAAGTTCTGCATTTGGGCGTTGTCGTCGATGATCGCTCGATTAATTCCGACTTTTGCCCAGTCGGAGTGAGTTTCGCGGGGATGCAAACCCAAGAACTTGTGTGAGTAGCCGGCGAAAAAGTGTTGGAACAGCGTGGGGCCGTACTGCTTGAGTATGTAGGTTTCGAAGTTGTTTTCAGGATACTCTCGGAATCCATTGATCGCCAGGTCGATAAAGGCTTTACCGGCGAGTTTGGGCGGCAATTGGATCAGGTTTTGCGGTTTAATCGGCCACGCGTAATACTTTCCTTTGAAGTATACCTCGGATTTTCTTGGGAAATCTGTGCTTCGTGGCCCAAGTATTCGTTTGACATACGACTTAATGGTTGGGTTGCTGACATCAAAGCGGTGCGGTCCACAGTCGAAGACGAAATCTTTGTGATAAATGAAAGAGCGCGCCAAACCACCGACGTCTTCCAAGCACTCGATGACAACAACTTTTACACCGGCCTCTGCCAGAAGGTGCGCGGTAACCAGCCCCGCGACGCCTCCTCCAACAATGACAACCGGTTTGTCAAAAATGCTAGCACTCATGTATTGCTCCCTATCACCACCTCCCTTAACGCGTTAAAAGCGAAGAAGAATTAATTTTTTAGAGACACCGAGAAAAATGAGATATTTAGCTCTTATAGCTCTGGAGGCCCGCGTATGAATCGTACACTCTATGAAACCAATCGAAAAGCCTTTCTCGAGGCGCTTGGGAAAGATGCAGCCATCGTTTTTTCTGCGGAGCATCACCTCCGCAATGGAGATGCAGAGTATCTATACCGACAAAACTCAGACTTTCTGTATTTGAGTGGATGGAAGGATCCCGACGCGGTACTTCTCTTCAGGCCTCAATCCGAACAACCCTTTGTTATGTTCGTGCAACCTAAGGATCGCAGCAAAGAAATTTGGACGGGGCGTCGCCCTGGGCCGGTCGGAGCCGTCGAGGATTTTGGGGCGAGTGCGGCGTATCCCATCTCCGAACTTCGCAAGCGTCTGCCATCTCTCTTGCAGGGTTTTCCTCGCCTACATCACTGTTTTGCCCAAAACGCTGAAAACGATAAGATTCTCATGAAGGCGCTCGCTTCGGCGCGTAAATTAGCAAAGGGCAATGGTATGTCGTATCCAGAAGTATTTTTGGATCTTAGTCACACGTTGCATCGACTTCGACTGTACAAGCGACCCGAGGAAATTGAGATCATGCGCAAAGCCGCAGCCATTACCAATGAAGCACATCGTGCGGCGATGACCATCACCAAGCCTGGCGTTCACGAATACGAACTCGAGTCGATCATCTCTCATACCTTCCGCAAAAATGGAGCGGTGGGGACCGGTTACACCAGTATTGTTGGGGGAGGGGAAAATGCGGTGATTCTCCACTACATTGAAAATGATGCCGTTTTGGAAGACGATACGTTGGTGTGTGTCGATGCAGGGTGCGAGTACCAGTGGTACACCGCAGACGTTACCCGAACCTGGCCGGTAAACGGAACCTTCAATTCCGCCCAAAAACGATTGTATGAAGCTGTTTTAAAGTCTCAATATGCTGCGATTGACGCCGCGCGTGTTGGCAATCAGTTTCTAGACGTGCATCATGCCGCCATCGAATCTCTTGTCGAATCGCTTATTGAGTTGGGATTCCTCGAAGGAGAGGTTCAAGAACACGTTGCTGAGCAGAGCTACCGAAAATGGTACATGCACGGCACCAGCCATTGGTTGGGCATGGATGTTCATGATGTGGGGCCTTATGCCGCAATGGGAGAGAGCATCGCCTTGGAACCCGGTATGGTGCTTACCATCGAACCCGGTCTCTATGTTGCCGGCGATGACGAGGACGCACCCGAAGAATTTCGTGGCATGGGCATTCGAATTGAAGATGATATTCTCATATCCGCGGATGGGCCCGTGAATTTGACCGAAGCCGTTCCCAAAACCGTAGCGGATATTGAGGCGCATATGGGTGCTGCGCAATGACGTACTTTCTCGCGGGGGATATTGGCGGCACGAACTGTCGATATGCCCTCTTCGACGGCACCCATCTCTCTCACATCCACACTTGGCCTACCCAAGAGAGTTCAGGTCTTCGGTACGATGTAGAGCGATATCTCTCCGTCGTTAATATTATTCCCGAAGCCGCTTGTGTCGCCATTGCTTCTCCTGTCGTTGATGCGGAAGTGGTGTTGACCAACGCGGACTGGAGAGGACATCCTTCCGATCTCCCGTGTAAAGGACAAATTATCAATGATTTGGTTGCCGCCGCACACGGTCTATCGCGCACCCCAAAAACACTCCACATCTGTGGCCCACAACCCATAGAAGGGCCCAAAGTCTTATTGGGCGTGGGCACCGGATTTGGCCAAGTGCTCTCTGTGGGTAAGGATGCATATCCGGCCGAGGGTGGTCATGCATCTTATGCCCCGTCTTCCCCAGAGCAAGAACAACTTTTTCAATTTCTGCGAACGCGCAAGAGGCGTGTTCGGGTAGAAGATATCTGCTCCGGCATCGGTTTGGAAAATATTCTCGACTACATCGTTCATCGCTACGATCTTCGCATTGACCGCGACACCCCCGCTGGAAAAATGTTCGCCGAGCAAGCATCTTCTCGAGAAGAGATGGCGCTGGGGCTCTCTCTCTTTCTCACTTCCCTCGCTTCGGTCATCGGAGATACCGCACTCCGTCTGATGCCCCCTGGCGGAATATGGCTTTGTGGTGGTGTCGCCCAAAAAATGGCTTCGCATATCCAAAGTGAAACTTTTTTGAATGCCCTCTTCGACAAGGCGCCTATGGAGAACATTGTTCGCAATATTCCCGTTTCGATTATCCTTGAATCGGATCTCGGTCTTCTCGGTGCGGCAGATGTTGCGTTTCGGTGCTCGTAATTCTACCCGCTCACAACGAAGAACAATCTCTGCCGACCGTCTTGCGAGAACTTCTTCGTTTACCATTGAACATGGACATTTGCGTTGTCGATAGCCAATGCAGCGATGATACGATTTCTCTGATTCGAAGTTATCCGGTTCAAATCCTCACCGCAGAAAGAAAAGGATATGCCAACGCTTTGTTATGTGGATACCGATACGCACAAACGTGCGGTGCCCAAACGATCGTGCAACTCGACGCAGATGGACAACATCCGGTCTCTTACATACCTCATCTTGTACGCGTGCTATCGCAAGTGGATTGGGTGGTTGGATCTCGGCATCGTACGGGGTCAGGGGGAGCGCTCATGCGTCGGGCTGGAGCATTTTGTACCAAAACGTTGCTCTCCCAAACGGGGCTTTGCGATTTGAGCAGTGGTTTTTGGGCTTTTAATAAGACAACGCTCTCTTTTTTTCTACAAACATTTCCGGTTGCCTTTACAGAGGCTCCTCTACGGATTCAAGCCTTGTCAAAGGGGATTCGAATTATGGAGCAATCTCTTCCGATGTCTGAACGCGAACAGGGATACTCGATGCACAGGGGGGTTGCATCTTGGAAACACGGGGTTTCTATGTGGCTAAAAAGCCGTAAGCTCAAGAAAAAATACTTAATTTAAAGTATTACGACCCATTCCGTATTAATATAAAAAGCTATATAAAAAAATGAGGATAAAATGAACCCGGAAAAAGCCTATAAAGATCTTGCGTTTCTCAACAGTCCAGAAGCGCGCGCTATCCGAATTCTATGCGAATATGAAGAGCCTAAGAAGCGATTCCGAGAGCAAAGGGTTTCGGATACGATCGTATTCTTCGGGTCTGCGCGGGCACTTCCCCGAGATGTTCTCGCAGACCAAGTTGCCAATCTGAAACGAGAAATTGCACGGGACAATAGCGCGGAACGAAAAATCGAATTGGAAGCAGAGCAAAAACGCTTGGACAAAGCAGCGCGTTTGTCCGAATATTACGAAAAAACACGGGAGCTGGCACGCCTGATGACAGAATGGGACATGAATCGAATGGGTTCCAAACGTTACTTTGTCTCAACGGGGGGCGGGCCGGGTATTATGGAAGCCGCCAATCGCGGAGCTTCAGAGGTTCCGGGTGGTCGCAGTGTGGGTTTGGGTATCTCGCTTCCGTTTGAGGCGGGATGTAATCCATACGTCACTCCAGAACTCGCCTTCGAGTTCCATTATTTTTTCACAAGAAAATATTGGTTCCTCTATCTTTGCAAAGCGATGGTGATTTGTCCCGGTGGCTTTGGAACGATGGATGAGCTTTTTGAGTCTCTTACCTTGCGACAAACGGGTAAAATTACCAAACCGATGCCCACCGTTCTTTTCGGAACGGAATACTGGTCTCAGGTCTTCAATTTTCAGGCTCTCGTCGATTGGGGAACAATTTCCCCAGAAGATGTTAACCTCTTTATGATCACCGATTCTGTAGAGGAAGCGTTTGACTTTTTATGCAATGAATTGGTGTTGATCGAACAAGATACAGACTGAGGAGATACATGAGCCGTTTTCAGATCCGTAAGCGCCTCCGAGGAATCCTTTCCGGCAGCAAAAAACCCAAGTACCAAACATACACTGTTACCTATATTTTGCCCGATGGTACAGAAAAAAGAGTAGAGGCGGAGGAGAGATACAACCTTCTTATGGCATCAGAATCTCTTCCTTCTCCCATTAGCACAGGTCGGCGAGCCGGCGGAACGTGTCCAGATGGAAAATGCGCCCTATGTCGCGTTGAAATCGAAGACATGACCGGTTTGAGCGCGATGGAAGACTACGAACAGAACTCTTTGGACGGGTATGTAAAAGGCACACCCCACGAAGGACGAGAGCGAAAACCGGGAGAGCCCATCACGCCTCGAACGCGTCTCGCGTGTCAGGTTCGCATTATCGGGAATGGGGGTCGCGTTCTCGTGCCGGCACTCGTCGATTTTGAATCCCTACGCGGCGAGGAAAACGGAACCTAACGATACGGTGCGTGAACCCCATTGCGAGTGTATATACGTTGGAGATTTTCTTTGAATATCGGATCCGTTGGCAGACACGCCTCGATCAAGAGCCTGCTTCGTGGAAAAATGAACGTAAAGAATGTCTTTCCATGTTGGCCAACGGGTTGATAGAAGACGTATTTTCGCTTTCCAGTGATGATCCCATCTTGTTCTTTTCCCTCTTTCAGTTGGATTCCCATCAAAACCTTCGGGTACACACGGACTGTGCTCTGTCTTCGGCGGGTCGACATGAATGGGTATATCATCTGCTTACTTCTGGAAGGACGACGGAATCATGTCGTATTTTATGGGAGGCTGGATGCTTTGATTCGCTGTTTTTTCAACACTATGATGCGTGTGATGTTCTGAGAGAAGAGGAAGAGCGTTCTTTACTCCTCCGCTCGGCTGCCATGACTGAGATACCATCGGGTCGTTTTTGGATGGGAGCCTTGGAGAGAGATGAACGCGCACTCCACCGAGAAGGTCCGCGGCATGAGGTTGAGATTACCCATTCACTCTTGTGTGGTCGATATATGGTCAATCAAATGTTTTGGGAAGATGTAATGGGCTATTCCTTACATCTCTTTTCCGGTCGGGCTAAGCCCGCTTCCAAAGTGAACTGGTTTGATGCAATTCTGTTTTGTAATCGTCTGAGTGAACGAGAAGGTCTTTCCGTTTGTTATCACGGTTTGCCAAAGGAGTTTGGCTATCAATGGCAGAGGAATATTCAAATCGATTTGAATCCAAAGGCATCTGGATATCGTCTGCCGACCGAAGCGGAATGGGAGTACATATCGAAGCGTGGCAATCAGAACCTTTTTTCCGGTTCGGATGTCTTAGAGGAGGTCGGTTGGGGACTACAGGGGAGTAAAGGGACGTTGATGAACATTGCACAGAAGAGAGCAAATCCGTCCGGAATATACGATATGAATGGACTTCTAAGTGAGTGGTGTAATGATTCGTGGACCGCGAAATCGGCGAAGGGATACTTCGTTCGGGATGAAAGAGCGACGGATCCGTTGGTTTGGTCTTCTTCTCAGCGAGACCGCGTTCACCGCGGCGGAAATTTTTTGGCGGAGAAGAGCGGTAAGATTTGCCGAAACTCCGCACGGACCGGGGCGCGCGAAGAAAAGCGGAGTCTACTTCATGGGTTTCGGATGGTTCGAACGGTATCGAGCTAATCAATAAAGTCGGCGAAATGATCTTGCTGCATGTAAAATACCGTATCTTCGAGGGTGCGCAGCGGATCTCTTGGAGACCAACCCAATTCTGCCTCCGCTTTGGAGGAGTCTACATACCAGTAATGAGCCGCTAAGATTAGGTCGGAGCGTTTGAGATCGAGACCGACACTCTCTCCGATATTTTTCCATTTTGGAAACCAACCAAAAATTTTGTGTCCCTTTTTGGGCATGGGCGCCAACGGTGGGTTTTTTCCAGAGATACGGGCGATTTTTTTATAAAAGTCGTGAAAGAGGAGATTACATCCACTTAATAGATAGCGTTCACCAGAACGGCCCTTTTCCAGCGCAGTTACAACGGTTTTGGCAACATCGCGTACATCGGCAAAGGACAGACCACCAGCAGGGCTCAACGGTAGCTGGTCATCCAAGAAGAGCTGAATGGATTTGGTCGACGATCTCTTTGTGTCGTTGGGACCGAGAAACAAAGAGGGGTTGAGACAAACAACATCGACCTGTTCGGGTGCTTCTTCGAGAACATGTTGTTCGGCGAACATTTTTGCACGATAATAAGGCCATTCCTTGACCAGCGAAAAAGGAGAGGGAGAATCTTCCGTCGCGACAATGTCTTCTTCTTCAGAGACTCCGATCGTACCCGATGTGGAGAGATAGATCAAACGCTGTATCGGGCTTTGTTTGATCGCTTCTAAAATCGCTTTGGCTCCCCCGACGTGAATGTTCCACATCCAGTCTGCCGCATCTGCATCGTGTTGAACCTCTCCGGCTGCATGAATAAAAGCGTCGCAGTCTTGCAGGTGTTCAATATAGGTTTCAGGCCGTAATAAATCTCCCTGTACAAACGTTGCATCGGACTGAGGCGAGCGCGAGAGGGAGACATAGTCAATTCCTTGTGCCGCGAGTTCTTCGCGAATGTGCGCACCGAGGAAGCCGGTTCCACCCGTTAGAAAAACCTTCATGAGGACTCCTGCAGATTAAAGACTTTTTGAAATTCGAAGAGAAGATGGGGCGCGTTGGTCTTGACTTTTCCGGCGGCAAAGTCGCTCATCGCCGGCACGTAGGCGTCCAAAATCATACGCGAAAGCATCCCGCTCGTTGTTTTGATGACACAATCGGCTCGACCGTTTGTGGGTTTTCCATCTTGAATGTCGATTTTTTCCGTATCGACGGAAATCGTATATCGCGCACCGTTTTGACCATCGAGTGAGAAATACCACGAGAGGGGTTTTTTGATGCGGTCAGGGTCGTAGTTCTTTCGTAATTTGTCCAACGAACGTTCAATGGGGGTTTTATTAACGATTCTCTCTTGGTGCCATCGGGGCATATCCGCTTTGGTTGGATAGTAGACTCGTCCGTCGCGAAGCTCTTCCACGGCGAACTGTGTGATTTTGGCGATAATTCTTGCGAGCGCACTGGATTTTAGATTGGGTAGCCACTCTTGGATGCTACGAACGGGAATCGGGGGTCCAATTCTCACCTGTAGCTTTGACCCCTTGGGAACAAAGGAGCCCTTGGGAAGAATATCGTAAGCACCGTCCAAATACATGGGTAAAATATCAACACCGGTTTCCAAAGAGAGTTGACCAACCATAGGACGAAACTCTGCAATTTGTCCGGAGGTTTGGCGTGTTCCCTCCGGAAATATGAGTGCAATGTTTCCAGACTCTACGATTTCTTTGGCTTGTCGTATACTTTTTCGGTATCCCTTTTTGCGATCGATCGGCGCGAGGTTGGTCAACTGAGAAAAGTACGCGACCTTCCATTTATTCCCCTCAAAAAAGTAGTCTTGGGCTGCCAATCCTACGACTTTTCGTCCGTATTTTCCCAAAGCAAACTTGATGAGTCCCATGTCGAGATGAGAGGTGTGGTTGCTTACTGCGATAACCTGACGATTGAGGGGTATATTCGATCGACCCTCTACTTCGGTGTCGAGAATAGAGCGATATAAGCCCATCTGAACATTTCCCATGGCGTCTTTTAAAGGATTGGCAATCCAAGAAGGGATCTCCACTTTTTCCTCTTCCGTACTCTTTTTGGGTTCGAGCTTATTTTGTCCCACCAAGGAGATGACTTCTGAAACGGTTTCGCATTTTTCCAGCTGCTGGCTTTCAACGCTTACATCCTTGAGAGAACTGAGTGCGGACGACAGTTCTACGGCCATTAGAGAATCAAAGCCCAATTCATCGCGAAGATTGGTCGTGTACTGAATTTTAGATTCTTCTACTCCACAAACGACCGCAATCGCTTTGGATATTTGTGCGGAGACATTGACGGATTTTGATTCCTTTTGGGGTTTGGCCGCTAAAATACGGAGGAGAATTTCCTGGCTTTCCTTGCGCTTGATCTTCCGGGTTCGTGTGCGGGGCAATTCGGCTTCCACAACTTGATAGACCGATGGACGCTGAATGTGCGGTAATTTTTCGATCTTTTCGCGGATTTGCTCAAGAGCTTTCTCTTTCAAGCTACTGTAGTCTCCTTCTTCTTCGGTATCTACCGCACCGAGCAGACCCAAGCGTTCCCCTCCTTTTTGATCGGGAACACCGACGAGAACATATTCTTTGAGATATCGGATGGAACCGATTCTCTGCTCGACATCGTCGAGATAGATGTTCTCTCCCGCAGCCGTAACGACCACCTCCTTGGCGCGTCCAGATAAGTATAGACGACCCTTGGAATCGATTCTTCCCATGTCGCCGGTTTGCAACCAACCATCTTCTGTGAGGGTTTGTTGTGTGGCATCGTCGTTGTTGTAATATCCTTGCATAACGTTTGGACCTTTGGCAACAACCTCTCCGATTCCTTTGTCATCGGCATTGATAATCTTGAGCTTAACGCCGGGAATGGCTTTTCCAACCGTACCCGCCTTTGCTTTGGGGCCGCCGGCCGAGACGCTGAGTACCGGTGCTGCTTCGGTGAGACCGTATCCTTCCGTGAGATGCATGCCCAGACCGGAGAAGAATTTATGGGTCTCTTTGGGCAGAGCTGCGCCGCCTGAAATCAGATAGCGGATGCGACCACCCATGCGTGCATGAATCGGGGCAAAGAGCACACGTCCCAAATCGAGTCCGCTACCCTTACCAACGTTTCGATTAAAATCCATCGCCCCTTCAAGAAGAATTTCGAACAGTGGACTTTTCTCTTTAATCTGCGCGCTGATTCTTCTCTCTAACAGCTGCCACAATGCCGGCACACCGACCATGGCCGTCACCTTGCCCTCTTTGAGTCCGTACGTCAATCGCTCACCGGTTAATTCATCGAGGTAGATGATGCGGGAACCGCGGGATATGGGGAGTAGCAATCCACAGCTAAATTCAAAGGTATGGTGAAGCGGGAGAACCGAAAGAACGCGGTCGTTGTTCGTAAGGGGAAACACCCGGGCCAAGCTACCCAGCAGGGCGGTAAAGTTCGCGTGGGAAAGCATGACTCCTTTGGGTTTACCCGTTGTACCTGAAGTGTAGAGGATACTGGCCAAGGTTTCGGGTTTGGTGTCAAGTGTCGGAGCAATCGCCGTTTCGCTGTGCTGAATTTCTGCGATACGGTTCAATTCGACAATGGGAAGCTTTAGTTCGTATCCAAAGGTATCGTAGGCTTCTTGGTCGAAGATGGCGATTTTGGCGCCTGAAGATTCTTCGATATTGACGGCGGCCGCTGGGTCTAAGGCGACGTCCATCGGTACGACCACCGCGCCAGCGCGTAAAATGCCGAAGTAGCAGACAGCCCAGTTTGGATGATTTTGACCGCTCAGCAACACGAGATCACCGGGGACGATTCCTCTTTTATGGAGTTCCCAAGCTACGTTTTGTGCCATGTCCTTGAGTTCTATGTAGGAAATTTGCGCAAAGCCGTCTTCGTGCGTACACATCAATGCGGGTTGATGACCGAAGCGGTCGGCAACCTCGTCGAGGAGATCGAGGAGATGATCGTAGGGTCGCAGGGGTTTTTTCTCTTTGTTCCGTTTCTCTTCGATGAGAGGAAAGACATTTTTTTGGATGCCGGGTACGTGAATCCTTAGGATGTAATCATGCCAATCGATTTTCTCCGGATCCCACGGTAAGAGCTTTTTTTCCTCTTCCGATAGTCTTAAGAATGCATCTCTCGTGTTGTTACAGGAAAATCGGTAGTTGTGAGTCGCGGTGAAGGGTAAGAATTGGTCTGTGATCTTTGCGATAACATCCATATTTTTAGCGCCGCTTTCAAGGCCGTTGACCGCAGCGCTCGCGAGTGATGAAAAAACACTTTTCTTCAGGGGTTTGATTTTCTTTTTGAACCAGCGAAGCTGCTCAGCTCGAATTCGGGGTCCTTTGTTTAGGTACTGTTGAACGCTGACCGGTCCAGCCTCAATTCGTTGCTGGATACTGTCCATGATGGGATTCCCGGTTCCTTCTCTTCTGTGCACTCTCTTTTGAAGGGACACGAGTTCAATTAATCGTGTCATCTTGAGCGGAGCGCTATCCGAACTTCCGTACTGATAGACGGTTTTGTGCGTTCCCTCGATGAGCTCTGCCAAAGATAGAATCATACCGATGGCGACCAAGTCGACGGGTATCACGTCCAAAACCGATTCTTTGGTCGTCGGAACACCGAGAGGACCTTGAAAGATTAAATAGATGAGAGGGGTACTTGTGTTGATACCTTCGTTCCATCCGGCAACGGGGAAACGAACCGCGGATTCGATGACCGCCGGGCGAACGATGCAAAACCGAAGGCCAGATTTACATAAGATTTGCTCTCCGATCGACTTGGTGTAGGTATATATGTTGTGCCAGCCCCAAAACTGGGCACGTTCGGTCCCCTCTTTTATGAGCATATTTTCGATGAAGTTTCGCTCTACCTTGGAGAGTTCATCTTGAAGGGCTTTTCCGCGTGTAGGTTCCCCTTTCTTTTTGAGATTTTTACGGGCTTGATCGAGGAAGTCTGATTGTCGGAAGGCATCGGTCGCTTGTCTCTTCGCATGTCGGATCATTTCCATGCACTCTTCGACTTCCCGTTCGGATTCCCAATGCTCTGGTGCGAGATCGTCTGCTTTGGGGAAGGGGAACTCCAAAGGACTGATTTCGTCGACCTGACCGGTACGATCGCCGGCGACGTAGCACGTCGAGGTGTGCATAAACAATATGTCGCCCAACTCTTTGGCGAGAGAGACGAGATTCTGCATACCAAATGCGTTTACATCCAGTGATTTATCGAGAGGAGGATTGAAGTCGACAACACCGGCCGTATTGATGAGGACATCTATCTTTCCCTTGAGTTCTTTGATCTTCTCCTCCGAAATCCCAGCAAAGGGTCGCGTGACGTCTCCATCGACGACGGTGATCTTTTGGTTGATGAACTCGGTAAATGCGGTTCCCGGATATTGTTCTCGAAGAGGGTCGAGTGCTCCAGAGCTGGCAATGTCGTTCCAAAAACGGGTTTCGCTAGAGGTTTTGATGTCTCCGTTACTCTTGCGGCGGGCTCGAACGACCAAATAAATGTGATTGAGTTGCGGAAAGCGGGACAAGATCAGACTGAGCCAAACTTTCCCTAAAAATCCGGTTCCACCGTACAAGAGTATATTTTTGCCGGCGAGAATGTGACCTACTTGAAGCGCATCCATTTACTTTTCCTCGATTTCTTTTTTTACGGTGACATCGGCGAGCATAAGGGGGCAGATTCGAAAGCATGTAATATCAGGATCTTCCGGAGCGGTTTCCCTTGCCATGCGCAGTGCGTCGCTCATGGTTGCAGCGGTTTCGTATCCGAGAAGTTGAGGGATGTATTCGTTGTCAGCACCAACGACGATGACGCGTCCACGATGCTGGCGACCGTTTTCGCCCCAATACCACATATAAAATGGGTGAACCGGGTGATACGCCTTGCCGGTACGATACATCTGAACATAGGCAGGATTTTTGGCGAACTGCTTTTCAAATCGTTTGTGGAGTTCCATTGCATCTCGCGTCTGCGGAAGCAGCTTGTGAAAGAACTCGACATAGGCGAGGTGCTGCTCAGGGTCAAAATTATCGCTGCATGGATGCAAGATAATCATGGTTCCACCCTTTTTTAGGAGCGGTGCTCCGCGATGTAGATTGAAGAGATAACCCTCTGCCATGACCGACACGAGCAGTGGATTGAGGAAGGCATCGACATTGTAGGGAGATATATACGGAATCGGGAATACTACAATATCGGCTTGGCCTTCGACCGGCACCGCGAGTTGCTGGTAGCAACGTTCGAGAATCCGTTCATGGGTGGCCTCGGTTTCACCGGCATGAACGGCGATGACGCCATAAGGGGCGGGTACTTTTTCAAAGATCGCTTGGCGTGCCTTTTGGGGTAGAAAATCTAAGGTCTTGACCAATAATTTGAGACCCTTCTCTTCTGTCGGAGAGAGTTCATCTTCATTTTTACCGAGGAAGTCCAGTGGCTTCGCGAACATTTGATTGTTGATCGTAGATTCGATGTGGAAAACGTCAACCTTTTCGTTGATCAGACGACCGATAGACTCCATGCGCGTAGCGAGTTCAGAAGCCTTTTTATCGCTGTAATTTGGATCCATATAGGTCTTAGATTTGCGGATCGCACTCGGATTGTGATGAGTACGAAGGGTTCTGTATCCGGCGAGTCCGGTTCCAACGGACTTAAAGCCACCGTTCATCGGCACCAACGTGAGATTGATGTAGATGAGAAGATCGCTGCTGGCTGCGCGGGCGTTGATCTCAACATCGAATCCCTCAGCCGTCTTACCGAGATACATCAAACCGCCGGGTTTTTCAGCATCGTGGTTATAGAGTCGGTCAGGCCAAAAGCGATCGAAAGTCTTTTTCCCCACCATGCGTTTGATTTCGGCTTTGGTCATGGGTCGATGAAAAGCCGTTGCGACAATCAGTTCGATGTCGGTTACCGCATACTGATCCAAGAGTTCTAAGACGATATCGATCATATTTTGTCGAATATCGGGGGTTTGCATGGGAGGGAGAGGCATAGACAGGTCATCGATGGCAATGGTGACCTTCATTCCGGGACGGAGTTTCGCATAGAGCGGCTCGCTATTTTCAGGATGATTCAAGGCGTAACGAATTGCGGCATCGATGTCTTGAAGCGGCTCAATGGGAGGCTTTGGATAGATAACGCGGGTTCCAATTGGAAGATCGACCTCCATCAGTTTCGTGCCGCAAAATAGAACACGGGGCTTAGAGCGAGAGTTGATAGTAACGACACATGGGTGCTGACTCATGTTTAACTCCTTGAAGAATCGGGGTTGGAACCTGGCGTTTTTCGCGTAATATCGATAATGGGCCAACGATAAGCTTGCGCTAGGCGGGTTAGTTTTTTATCTGGATTGACACAAAAGGCTTGGCCAACAACGGAAAGCATGGGAACATCACTGTAAGAATCCGAGTATGCGTGGCATTCTGAAAGATCGTAACCGTGCTTTTTTGCATCCTCGACGATGAGGTGTGATTTTACGGGTCCGGCGACGACAGGATGCATGAGCTTTCCTGTAGCGATACCGTCTTTGAGTTCGAGTCGATTGGCGATCCAGTCATCGGCACCCAAGTAATCCGCAAGGTACCGTATGGTTACATCGAGGGAGCCTGTAACCAGTACAACTCTTTGATCTGCCTTTTTACAGAGCGAGATTAGATCCTTGGCGCCCGGAAAGACCGCATCGATTAAAATGTCTTCGAAGATTTCGCGTGCGAGAACCTTAAGCCGATCCTCTGAGATACCCCGATAGTGTGAATAGAGAATCTCGTTGAACATTCTACGATCTCGCATCTCTGCGTGGAGCATCCGCGGACCATCGAGAATGGCGGTTCCGATTTTTCGAATGCTTCCCATAAGGGAGGACTGATTGCCGAAGAAGTGAATGGTGGGCTGGATGAGATTGGTTCGTACCAACGTACCGTCCACGTCAAAGTATGCTGCGGATTTCATTGTTCTTTCTCTCTTGGGTCAGGTCCGTAGTGGACGGATAGGATTTCGAATACAATCGTGCCCTTTGGGAGGTCGACCTCGATGCTGTCTCCTTCCATATTTCCGAGCAGCGCCTTTCCGACGGGTGACTGAATACTAATGCGCGCATCGTTGGGGTCGCTTTCAGACTGATCGACGAGTTGAACGGTGTTTTCATTTCCGTCCTCATCTTCAATACATACCCATGCACCAAACGCGATTCGATCTTGTGGTGGTATCCTATCGGTATCGATGATTTCCACGTCTTTGATCTTGCGTTTGAGGTATTGGATTCGAGAGTCGATCTTGCGAAGTCGCTGTTTTCCGTAAATGTAGGCTGCGTTTTCCGAACGGTCGCCCAGCAAAGCCGCTTGATGCACTTCCTCGACCACAATGGGGCGTTCCGTCGCCCACCGGTAGTCGATTTCCGATACGATTGCATCGTAGCCGCGTTTGGTAATTTTGGTTTTCATCGTTTCTCGTTAAAAAAATTTGGATTCGTTTCGGGAGCCAATAGACCCTTTTATTGGAATTGCGTCACTTTTGCATGTGTCAAAATTGTTGAATTTTGCAGAAAGGATCAATAACAAGGAAAAAATGAGCATTGTGTCTTAAAAGTTTGAGGTACCTCAACGGAGAAATTGTGTTGACATGGAAAGAGACCCAGCGTGAAGAAGGCAAAAAAATCTTGTCTTTGTCATGGCCGATCAGCATCGCTTTGATTGCTCAGATGAGTATGGGGCTGGTCGACATGATGATGGTTGGTCCCTTTGGAGCGCACGCTCTCGCAGCGATGGCGGCTGCACTCAATATCGAGGTGATTTTAGGCGTGGTGCCGCGAAATGCTGGCGCAGGGGTTATTCCTTTGGTTTCACAAGCGTGGGGCGCAAACAAGAAAGAGACGACGTACGCCATCTTGCGGCACCTGTTCACCATTGGATTTTTTCTGCAGATTCCATTTCTGTTCGGTCTGTATCATGTCGATACAATCCTCAGATTTTTAGGTCAACCTGCGGAAATTGTTGATTTAGCGACTTCGTATTGTCGAATTTGCATGTGTGGCGTTCCCTTCGGTATGGGGTATTACTATCTGCGCTATTGGCTACAGGCCATTTCGATTGTCAAGCCGGCGACGTGGGCGGTCATTGTTGCCAACGTTGCCAATGTGGGTTTGAATTTTGTATTGATTTACGGTCCCTTTGGTATGGGTGTACTCGGCTGTGCTTGGTCGACGGTTCTTTGTCAGATGCTCCAGTTCTTGTTGCTGCTGTATTGGACGCGCTCCAACATCTCTTTTCGCGGCGTCGGGTCTTCGATTCGAACGGTATTTGTATACGGTGTCTTCTCGGGGATTCAGATCGCATTGGAAGTTTGGGGATTTGCGTGCGCAACAATCATGGCTGGTTGGCTTGGGGAAGTCGCCTTGGCGGCGCACTCAATTACACTTCAGTTGACCTCGATCAGTTTTATGATTGTTTTGGGGATTTCTCTTGGAGTCAGCACCCGTGTGGGGATC
>JAYYRF010000597.1:0-4120 GCA_036127535.1 Myxococcota bacterium
GACAAGGTCACTTTGGATCCGATATTTACAACCGGTTTTGGCACATCGAAACCCTTGATTCCATGCAATTAAGAGGCGCCTTGGTTTTTGATTCCGTTCAGAAAAATCGATAACTTTTGAAGAATGCTCATTTTTTTCGACTGAAATGATTTTGTTTTCGTATGTATTTCAAAGCTGTAGTTATGGAGGTTTGAAATGCAGTGTATCAATCAGCGATATTTTTTTCTCAGCATGCTTATCATGAGTTCTGCTTGTGTAGATGGAAAGTTTAATGTGGATCAGTTCTTAACCCCAGCGGAGCAACTCGATCAAGATGGAGATGGGTTTACCATAGAGCAAGGGGATTGCAACGATCAAGACATATCGATCTATCCAAATGCTCAAGAGATTTGCGACGGGGTGGATAACAACTGTAATCTCGAAATAGACGAAGAGAGCTTGATATGGGAATGGACGGATTCCTCAGTACGTTGGAGCGCGGGAGTCGGTGTAGAAATGGTAGAGGTAACCATCGACGATGAGGGATGGGATGATGATGATTACATGGCAGACGGGATACTGGACGAGCGACAGCGTTATCACTTTGATTCTGATGGAAGTCTGCTGCGCAAGGAAGTCGATCGAGGCGGGGATGGAATTGCTGATATCTCGGTGTCCTATTCCTATAATTCCCTCAATTTGCTTGCTACAGAAGATTGGGATCGGGGTTTGGACGGTAGAATAGATCGCCGCGTCTCCTATACTTATAATGCAAATGGTCAGCTTTTGCGGGTAGAACGAGACGATGATGCAGATGGTATCATCGAATTTCGTGAGAGTTTCGCTTATTCTGCTGCGGGATTGATCGAACATAGTATCGATGAAGACGGGGATGGTGTTCTCGAAGAGCGAGAGATACGCGTTTATTCTGACAGTCGATTGAGCGAAGTTTCTCGCTACGTTGGGGGTTCGTTAGACTCTTGGGAGGTGTACCAATACGCTTCAGATGGAACGCTTCTGTACAAAGAGGTTGATAGCAACGATGATGGAGATGACATCTTGGATTCTCGCTTCACATACAGTCCCGGAGAGAGTGATGGTATGCGTTTAATCGAAGTCGATCATTGCTTAGATGGGATGGTCGATGACTTTTACTTCGAATATTATGATTCCGAAGGACTCTTGATCAAACAGGGTAAAGATTTTGATGCAGATGAAGATGCCGATCAGATATTGAATCTTCGATACAGTGTACGTGGCTTGGAGGAGATGCACAGCATTAACACCCATACAGAAGATGAAGAACTCGTGTCGATAGAGACCATTGAGCCCAAAAGATTCTTGCAAACGACTGTCATTGATACGCATTTCTTTGAAGCTTACATAGAGAAAGACGTTTCTTTCACCTGTTTACCGTTAGAACCTACAGAGGAGGCTTCTGAAAAAGAAGAGGGCTAGTTTTACGGTGCTAAACCATGCACGGTGAGGACGGAAAATCCGTCTTCACCTTTTTTTACGGCGATTCGGACATCGAAGTCCTCGGGTAATTGTGCTACATGAGAGATGATAACAATCTGTTTTTTCAGTTTTTGACCCAATTGGTTTAGGGTTTCAATTACCGTTTGCAGAGACTCTTGATCCAATGTGCCAAAGCCTTCATCTATGAACAAGGATTCCATTGGCTCCGTACTGTCTTGCAGTTCTCCAATTCCCAATGCCAGTCCCAACGATAGCTGAAAATTTTCGCCGCCCGAAAAGTTAGGAAGTTCCCTTTGACCCTTGAGCATTGAATCATAAATACAAAAATTTGCAGAAGGAACACCATTTTGTATTTGTGGTTCGAGTTGATAGCGTTGGTTTGTGATCCCCAAAATATGTTTATTACTGAGATCGATGAAACGCCGGAGGTTGTAAGCTTGCGCCTTTTCCTCAAACAGGACGTGTGCGTTTCGACCCGCCCCTCTCATTCCGAGCATTTGATGAAGAGTTTTATTGTGTGCCCTTTGAATTTCCAGATTGCGTATTTTGCTTTTCAGATGCTTCGGTACACTTTCGTGTAAATGGAGTTGCTTTTCATATTCTTTGATTTTTTGGGCAGCCAAGGTTCGTTTTTGTAACAGTTTATTGTATCGAAGTTCTTCTTTTTGAAGTTTTCGATGCTGCTTCTCTACGAATCCCTGCACGCTGGAGAGATCATCTACACGCATTTTTATTTGGTAAAATCTCAACTTCTCCTCAAATACGCGGCGATGTTGAGCAAGTTTGGTTTGCAACATTGGGTCTTGGGCCTTTGTATACTTGTGTTCGAGCTCTTTTCTTGTGTGCTGCGGTAGGAGATGACGATTGATGTCGGAAATTGTGAGTTGTAAAGAAGACAGGTTTGCACGTAAGTTGTGATACAACTGTAAAAAAGAACCGTAGTCTTCTGCGAGTGCACGATTGGCCTTTATACTTTGTTTGAGCTCTTCGCACTGCTGTACAGTCTTGTTGTAGTGTCTTTCAACATTGCGCTCGGTAAGGCTGAGATCCAATTCTTCTTCGATCAACGCTTGGCTGGTGCGGTGATTTTGAATACGATCTTGAAGAGCAACGATTTCCGTGCGTAGCAAGATCTGTTTTTTTTCGACTTGTTCTTTTTCCACGGTCAAACGTTGTAGTCTCTCTTCGTTTGCACCGGACTGGGCGATATTGGAGATGAGAGTCTGAACCAGATCGCTGTGCAGATGGAGTAATCCTTCCAATGAGTCGGGTAGATTTTTCATCTTACTCGCTCGCAGTTGTCGTTTGAGCTCTCGAATACCCTTTGGGGGATTTTGTTGAGCCGCAAGGAATAAGTGTGGAGCCTGTTTGGTGTATTCGATCAACGCTTGGTTTTCTTTCTTGCGATCGCTCAGTCGCTGAATTTGCTTTTGTATCTCTTTGCGTTTCTTTTCCGATGCAGAGGCTTGTAACTTCGCGTTTTTATATTGCTCTAGAGACGGAGTCAATTTGCGCAGAATTTGACGCCAATTTCCCAGCAGTTGTCTCTTTGCTTCCAACCCTTCTTTCTTGATCTCTTGAAGTTGATACTTCGCGCGGAGTTCTTGTTGTTTTTGGTGTGTGGGTGTAGGATTTTTACGAACCAGTTTGGCTACTTGAAGTTGCTCCTTTCTCTGTAGGTACTCTTGAAAGAGATTTTCGAACGGTCGGATTTTTCTGTCGAATTCCAACTGCTCAATCTCTTGTGGTGAGATGGTTCCTTCGATCTGCTTGTACCACTGCAACAGATGGGAGTGATAGCTTTCGGCTACGGTATACAACTCTTTGGTGATATTCTTTTTGGGCTGAAGAATCTCGAGGGTTTGATCGGTTTGCAATAAGTTTTGATGCTGTTTGTCGAGTTGTTCTTTGATTTTTTCTTTTTTATCTTCCGTTAGGAGAAATTCTGTCTGTTTTTTGAGTTTGTCGTATTGTGATTTGAGCTGTAACTGGCTTTTACTGATGTGTTCACCGATTTGGTAGAAGTATTCGGTGTGCGTGAGGGCAGCCAACAATGCCGCTTTTTCGGTAGATTTTGATCGTAAGAAACGGCTGTACTCGTTTTGAAACAGGAAGCAAGAACGGGCGAAGTCCGCATAGGATAGGTTACCCAAAAGGGATTGAACCAGCTGGCGCCAGTCTTTTACCTTTACCGAGTTGTACAGACTGTGAATGACTTCGGCATCTAGATTTGGGGCGGAGAGCTGGTTAATCAGGTAGGTGGGCGTAGCCAAATTACCGGTTGCATGATTACGAGCACGATGTACCTCCCATGTGAATGCATAGTATTCTTTTTTTCCTTCTGGATGTAGCTCGACCAGAACCGTAGCGCGGCAGCGTCCGGTGCCGAGGGTCATGATATGTTGCTCCGATTGGGTTCCAAGCCGTGCGGTTCGTCCGAAGAGAGCAAGGCTAATGGCGTCCAATATGGTCGTCTTGCCCGAACCGGTTGGTCCGTGTATGAGCAGAACGCCGCATTGAGAGAAGATTTGCTGGAGGTCTATGCGATGCTTGCCCCGCATAGAGGCGAGATTTTCCATTTCAATTTGAAGGATTTTCATGAAGAGAGCTCGGTTTTGGTATATGCACAATCTTCGAGGATCATGGCAAAGTATCGTAAGAG
>JAYYRF010000598.1:0-7158 GCA_036127535.1 Myxococcota bacterium
ACGCGCGGTGATGGTAACCGGTCACGTTGGATATTCCGATGTGTCGTTGCTACCGAGGGATTGGAACCAAGTATGGCTTTGTATCTCCTCCGCCGCTCTTCAGGATTCTCGTTGGCTCCGCGAACTCGCAGTGCATCTTCCTCATGCGGTCTTCGTATCCTTTCTTCCGGGATTAAGGGATAGAGAGTTGATTCACGCTCAATTATGCGGTCAAAAATTGTTGACGGGTCTGATTACGTTTATCGCATGGCAAGCTCCTCTTCCTGCAGAGCAGGTTGAGAAGGGAGAGGGCATTCGCTATTGGCTCCCACCATTGACACCCGCGCTTTTTGAAGAGGGATTGGAGGAGAGTGCTGCTCTGCTGAAGCGGGGGGGAATGTGGGCGCGAACGCGTAGGTCTTTAGCGGGACAAATGGCTCTTGGTTCGTCACTCTTATTGTGTACGATTGCTGCGTTGGAACTATCCAATTGGTCTTTTCGCGACTTTCGGGCTTCTCCAGATACGGTATTGGCGGCAAAGGCAGCGCGTGAAGCCATGGCCATCGCTTCTGCACATCACAATACATCTCCCGGAATGTTCCCGTGGATGGCGCGATCTTTTTGGCTTCGCAGCGGTATTTTTCTGTCCACTTATATTGTGCCCTTTGATATAGAAGCCTATCTCCGTTTTCATTTCCAAAAGGTAGGAAAACAAACCGAACTTGCATTATCCACTTGGATGATGGAAGCCAAAAACAAAGGGCTCTCCTATCGAGAGATCGAAAAGCTTCATCGCAGGCTTATCGTTATGCGTCGAGATACTGACGTGCATCCAACGACCTTGCCCGATAAGGACGTATGGTAATTTGATTTTTTAATTCTCGGTCTTTGAACAAATTGACCTTGGAGGTTCATATGGATTCAATCGAAATCACTTTGCGGAAGAGAAGCGCTTTGTATATCCCTGCGGCAGCGGTTGCCGATCCCAGTACGATGGTCGTATTGCAAATGGAGGCCATGAATCTCGGCTTCTTCTTTGAACAAGATGCGCTCAAAGCGCTTGCCAACGCTCCCACCTTGCAAAGAAGTGTGATGGAAACCCTATCTTCTTTGGTTGCGGCCGATAAAGACTGGGAGCCGATGTATCCCAATTTCCCTAAACAGGTCTTTGAAGCCACCGAATGCGAGCTCTACCTCAATGCTTTTTTGCATTATGGGACGCATGGGACTTGGGCGCCCAGCTATACAAAAGAAACGCGTTTACCGCATTTTGAAACCGTCGACTACAAAGCGATTTCGCTCATCGGTTTGGACGAATACATGGGCATCTACCACAATCTACTGGCCTCGAATGCCTCTCTTCCCGCAGTGGATCGAGATATTATCTGTTTCTACATTCGAAATTACACCGAAGATGCTCTGCATCCCCATACGCCGAAGGAGATTCCATTTAAAGAGACCTTATGCCTTTTTGTCGCGGAATTGATCGAACAAAAGAAAGCGGCGTTGGCGCAAGGCAGGGTACAAACGGCAACGGATGTCTTACGGATTGCTACACGCATGTGCGGTGGCGATATATCCTTGGTGGAGAATACCAAATTTAGACTTCCACGTCGCTATAGACGTTGGCTATTGACGATTTTGGAGCCCGTCATTCGCGCCGATGATGTTCTTCGGCATTTGGAGAAGTGGAAGCGTCTGTTTCATTGTATTCACGTCGGTTCTTATCCTGCCTTCGAGAAGTGCCGCGCCATTGCCTTTGAGGTTCGAAACGGTCGTCTACGCGGATATTACTCCCACGTTGAGAGGGCACTCGAAACCGGTGATGAAGATCGAATTCTAGAATTGTTGTCTCAGCGCCCCGGGGAATTTGCCCGACGCCTCGATATGCTTCTTCGACGGTTCTCCGAGAGGAACGGCGCCATTTTAAAGGTTTTTTCGGATGTTGCGCATAAGGTAGATACACGGGTTCTCTTGCAGATGCTCGGTCATTTTATGCACCGAAAAGATCTTGAGAAACGCATTGTCATACCGAAAGGAAGTGTGAGTCAGGCATATGTTTTGAGAGAGCCTCCCGCTGCTATTCAAGATTGGGTTTTGGATTCTTTGGTGGAGCAACTGAAAGGCGAATTGCGAGAGCGTTTCTCCCAGCAAGAGTCTTTGGGAAAGGTTTGGATTGAACCCCACCTTCAAAAATGTCCCATTCCTCTACAGCTACGCGCAGCATCGGAGGGACTCAAAATGGTGCAAAGAGGAACGAAGATCCCTTTCGGAGAGAAGAATATCCTTCGCTTTTTTGTGCATTGGATCGGCGATGATCTCGATCTCTCCGCCTGCCTCTTACGGGAAGACCTCACGCTGCATTCTGCGATAACCTACTACAATCTGTCTGAAAAGTCCGTTTATTACGCTGTACACAGCGGTGACTTTGTCAAAGCACCTCCCCCCAAAGGGGCGTGCGAGTTCATCGATTTCGATATCGATTCCGTCAAAGATCCATCCGTGCGGTACATCGCGATGGATGTTCGGGTATTTTCCGGTGGTACCTTTCAAGAGCAGCAAGCGACGGCGGGTTGGATGCTACGGGAAGAGATGGGGCAAAAAGGAGAGGTATTTGATGCGCAGACGGTCGATCAAAGAATCTGTATCTCCGCTCCGGTACGAAACTGTGTGGTTGCTCTTTTCGATCTCCAAGAGCGCGATGTGATTTGGCTAGACATGATTGGCTCCAGTAAAGAGCTTCACGCCTCTTCGATGCCCGGCAACAATGTTGAAAACAACAAGGCCAGTATTCAAGAGGTCATCATGGCTGCGCTGAACTTCCGTACGATGAGTTTGTACGACTTGTTTACTTTACACGCAGAAGCGCGTGGGGAGATGGTCGAGACACGTGAAGAAGCGTTAAGGTCAGAGGGCACGCTCTTCGATATGGATATGTTATACCGCTATGATGAAGTCCTATCCGGCTTTGTCTAAACCTCAAGTCCAAATGGCGGGATTACCCCCGGGCCATTTCTCTCCGCGGTTTCCGGGAATGTCCTCTCCGTCGACCGAAGTTGCAAAGTTATTGAGATCGGCAAAGGCGCGCTCTTGACTTCCTCCTGAACGCATGGGGGCAATCGATCCCTCTTGTTCAACGAAGCAAATCTCGTCAACACCGGGTCGTAAGTCCACCAATGCTCCTTTTCGTTTGGGGTTGAGCAATTGCTCCTCGTTTCCAAGTGGGTCTGTGATGGTTTTCGCCTTGAGTGTCCATACCAACAGACTGGTAGGATCTTTGTCCGGATGTGCATCTTTCAACAGATCGGGTACGTCGTAAAATTGCTTACCGATGTCGTTTTGATTCACGGGACCAGCCATGATGCATATACCGGCCAACAGATCACAAGTGTTGGGCAATGCGACACAACCGGTGAGTTCGCAATACAAAGCGGATCGCGCGGAGACAGCACCCACGGCCTGTATCGCTTGAAACCAGTCAATGTTTTCTCTTTCGACTTCCGCTCGATCGAGACCTGCAATGTAGATTCGTTGTCCAGTTAGTGCGAAGGCTTTACGGCCGCGTTCAGCATTCTTCGATAGTTGTTTCCCGGTCGGTATATCCGCCCATTTGGGGATGTCTCGGATGATGTAGTCTGTGATCTGATTGTTTTCTCGATTGATCTTCTCGAGCTTTTGGTTGCCGACCTCTTGCATATTGTCGATGCGATCGAGAAGAAGGAGATCCTTCGAGCGCTCTCTTGAGCAACCTGTCCATCGGACAAAGGCGTTATACGCAGCACGGCCAGCCTGGAATATAAATTCATCCGACACGTTCATGTTTTGCTTTTTTTGATAGCCTTCGGGTGCCTTCTTTTCCGCGTTCACGCCCGGCATGATGCGTTCCGAACGGAACGCGAGCAGATTGGCGGCAACCTTCCTGCATAACGTTGTCGATATGGGATGGGGGGTCTCGAGTTGACCAACTTGCGTGACCATCCGAATTCGCCATCCTTGGTTGTATTCCTTCGGAGACAAGTCGATCAACTTTTCGAGCTGTTGTATTAGGGAGCGATTGGTATCGATTCTGTTTTGCGAGCAAAATGGCCCCATAAAGCTATTGGCTTGGCGTTTACCCGAAGAAGCAAGGACAACCGCGCGTTCCAAACCATCGGCTAAAATCCCCATATGCAGGTGTGGCAGGTAGCCAATGGTCGGTATATCGTCTTCAAAGCGGTATCGTTTTTTCCAGCCTCGGACAGGAACCGTTGCCAAAGAGGTCAAAGGCTTGTGTCCAATAAAGGTTAGAAGAAGTGTGAACGGCGTTCGATAGGGACGGTTGAGAACGATATGCGTATACGCGGCGTGATCGAGAACCGGGCCTTCGCGTCCATCCAATTGGTGAAGAATGGATGCGATCTCCTTACTTTTCTCCGGTCCAAAGGTGTATTGACGATGACCTTGAAAATTAGTGGACTGTCGTGAAGATACAATCCCGAGACTCGCCTCATCAAAGAGTTCATTTTCAAAAATTGGATCGGATTTTACAAACGATTGCGGGGCTTCTAAAGAGAATAAAAAAGAGATTTGGTCGGCTTCTTCCTTCGTTAATGCAACCCTTGTTCGATATCCGATGGGGGAACGAGACTGTAATTCCGTAGGTAAGTGGTAACGATTGCGCTTTTCTCCTTCCTTGGCCCAAAAAGCTTCTCTTTTGCGATGCTGTTCCGGAGGAGGAGGTGTAATGGGAATTATGGAGATAGGATTTTGCATGGTACCCTCTTTTTGCTTCATTTAGCGTATGGGAGACCAGCAGGCAAGTTGGGAAAGGGACGAAATTAATTATCCGTTGTATTTCCAATTCTTTTTGGCTTGGGGGTGGTGTGGGTCGATACATAGGTGGCAAAGGAGCCATCTCCGTCTACATCGATCAGACCGGTAATGACAAAGGAATTTTGTGTCGCTTCGATTTTATACGAGCCAATAACCGTTTCTGGTGGTGTCCAGGGTAAGTTCTTAAAGACATTGGAGCACTTCGACCAGGAGGTTTTTTTGCTACCCCGTTTTGGGCACTGTTTGGCATCCAAGTATCGCTTGTGTTTTTGGTGATACTTGGCTTCGGCTTCCGCCATTAGACGCATCGTTTCGAGCATTGGCTCGTGTTGAATACTGTGGTACAGCGATTGGGACTGATTCATATGCTCTTTGAGCGAAAGCGTAGATTGAAGTGATTCATGATAGCGCTGGAGGTATTCGTATTCTCCGGTTGAGATGTTTCCATCGACGAGTGCAACCAAGCCTAAGAAATTGAGGATTCGATCGCGCTTTTTTTGCTCGAGTGGTAAAGAGGCCATCGTTTTGGGAAGATCGGATCGATCCAAGGTAAACACGGTTACTGGACTCAGATCTCCTCTGAGCGGGAATTTCTTTTTGAGAAGGGAACGTTCTTCTTCTGAAATACCATCACTTACAGTGGCCATTTCCACAAGGGAAGCCGCGATGGTTACCAGTGCGGTTTCGTTGAGGGGCTCTGCGGCTACAAAGGAGCTAAGTATAAGAAACATCTATCATCCATTTTTCATAGTATATCGTATTTGGACTCTTTGTTATTCCTTATTTGACATACGGCATATCAAAGGACGGATAGTCTTGCGCTCCTAGAATTTCAAAATGCCACCATTCTTTTTGGTAGCCAATCCAACCGTGACTAGACATGAGGCCGTGCAAGAGGTAGCGATTTTCCAAGGCAACGCCCGTAGCGTTTTGGATATGGCTGGCATCACCAAAGAAATCCCACTCGGTTCCCATATCCAATGGTACATTGTCCCGTAAGAGTCCAACATCTATTGCGACCCCACCATTGTGACGGGATCTACGCGCGATGTACCCTTCCTCTACCATCCATGCATTTCCTGTATTATTGGCCCAGCGTACCATCGCATCTGTGGCGCGCTTGGGACGATACGCATCCCAAATGACCATTTTTAAATTCAGTTTTTGGAGTTGCGTGCGTAATGACAGTAGACGCTCTGCGGCATCACGGTGGAGCCAAGCCCCAGGAAATTCATAGCCCGGTAGAACTTGATTTGTGAAATTATGAGGGGTTGCATAATAAATCTGCAGCTTAAATTCCGGAATGTTCGAAAGGTCTATGAAGGATGGAGGTAGCATATTGATGAGGACTGTAATAAAAGGTATTCATGTTGTTTTATCTGATTTGTGCTTGTCACACCAACAAAGATCATACACCGATACCGGTGGTGGACAGTTCTTTTATCGAAGTCGTCGTAGAGCCTCCGAAGGCACAAATTTGGATTAACGATACATTGGTAAACGGAAAACGCTTCCCGCTCTCACAAGGTGAACATTTGATTCGAGTAGAGCGAAATGGATTCGTTACGCATCAGCAAGAGCTCTTTATCGATTCGGCGGTTCAGATTCGATTGGCCATCGAACTGGAGCCCGCACTCGTTCCATTTCATTTTGCATTGGATGACCCCGAAGAAAGTCTTCTCATCCGCTCTCGAAATCGAGAGAAGCAAGCCAAAGGCGCATTTTCAGGTGAAGTTTGGGCAGGACATGTCGAAGTAATTGCTCCAGAACGGGAGCAGCAGCTTCTGTGGGATGGTTGGGTAGATACAGAGATATCCTTACAGCGCTGTACGAGCCCTCCATCTCAAAAATCCATTTGCGTAGCTCATCGCTCTCTCGTAGGGACGCCAAAAAGCCTTTTGTTCCACGCCGGAGAGTTGTGGATTTCATCCTTAACGGAACCGAATGTTCTGCAGGTCTATGATTTTGAACGATGGGAGCTGAAAGCTGAAATCTCCACGAAAGGGTGGGGTCTGCTCCGGGAACGGCCAAACTCCCTTTACTTTCTTCGGACGCGTGACTCCGCGTTGATGCAGATAGACCCGAGTACGAAGGAAATTATCGAAACCGTAGATCTTCCAGGCGCGTGGGGAAGTAATATTGGGTTCCGCAAGGACGAGGTTTTGGTTTCCAGTTGGCAGAGCAATCTCTTGGTTATGCAAGATGGTGACAACATCCGGTCCGTCGATATTCATTCTCCTCGAGGGGTATTGTCAACCGGGAATACCATATGGATAAATAGCTATGATAATGCTCGGTTAACCAAGATAGAAGAGGGAGAATCCACGGTCGTTTTCCAAAGTGAAGGAGCATTTAACGATTTGTTCT
>JAYYRF010000599.1:0-4829 GCA_036127535.1 Myxococcota bacterium
TGCAATCGCTGGATGACCATATACAACAGAATGTTCTCCACTTAAGAGAAGCTTTCCGGGTGCATACCCTACATGTGTCATGGTGAACGAATGCTTTGCAGAATTTGCTGTGCGAATTCCAAAGAAAAACTGTGTGTTTCACTCATACGTTCGACGACGAGTGGAATCTCGGAGTGTTTTGCCCCGGCTTGAATCGCAATATTGCGAGAGTGCATTCGCATATGACCTTTTTGGATGCCTTCTGTTGCTAACGCACGCAGTGCCCCCAAGTTTTGCGCCAGCCCGATTACGGCCATGATGCCGGAGAGTTCCTTTGCGCGTGGATTTCCGAGAATTTTGAGATTGGCGGCGACTTGTGGATGAGTACGGATGGGGCCTCCGACGGTGCCCACTTGCATCGGTAGCGTGAGTTCACCAACCAGCGAATCATCCTTGAGAGACCATTTACCCAAGGAGCGATACTGGCCGCTTCGCGCCGCCCAGGCATGGGCACCGGCTTCGATGGCCCGCCAATCGTTACCGGTCGCAATTGCCAGGGCATCTATGCCGTTCATAATTCCTTTGTTGTTTGTCGCTGCGCGCCATGGGTCTGCATATGCGAAGCGATATGCGTTAATAATCCCTTTGGCAACGAGTTCTCCGGAGATACCGTCGACATTTAAAGCGTTCACCGGTATTTGGCATCGGGCAGTGGCGAGGCGCTTGGTCGCATAATTTGACAAGATGCGCAAGCCGACTTTTTCGCCGGTTATATCTTGTAATCGGGGTGCGAGCATTTCGGCAATGGTGTTGATCATATTTGCACCCATCGCATCAACACAGTCCAAATAAAAGTGCATGACAACCATATCTGAAGGAGTCTCACCTTCTTCGTCGTATCGTATGTGACGAAAATCCAGGCCGCGGATTCCACCTCCTCTTTCGATCAGACGAGGGTGGATTTGATGAGCCTGTTCCATGAAAAATTCTTTGGAATGGTTGAGTTTTTCGATGCATGCCACTGGGTCGGAGACGTCGTAGAGTTGAACTTGACCAATCATGATGGATTCATCGCTGTGGGATTGAAATCCGCCGTGCGGTCGAACAAGCTTGGCCATATTGGATACGGCTGCAATGACGGAGGGCTCCTCTACGACCATTGGGATCAGACGATCAGAGCCGTTGATGGAAAAGTTTACCGCAATGGCGAGCGGCATGGCGAAGGTGCCGATGACATTCTCCACCATGATGTCTGCGTGTTGCAGCGAGAGGGAACTGGCATCGAAGAGTTCCGGACTGTCGAAGTGTATCTCTTCTGCAATCGCCTTTCTGCGCTCCATTGGCGTGTGTCTATAGAATCCGGGAAATCGACTGGAAGTCATTATCGGTTACATCTCCTTGAGGGCGGAGGTGTAAAATCCATCAAGTACATCTTTGTATTTGGTTTCCACAACTTTTCTTTTTACTTTCATGCTCGGTGTAAGTTCACCACCTTCTATACTAAAGTCGGTCGGAAGGATCGCAAACTTTTTGATGGTTTCATAGCTGGCAAGAGGTTGGTTGAGCTGGTCGATATACTGCTGAATGATGATGGTGATTTCTGGTAATTGACAAAGCTTTTCGTATGATAGCGATTCCAAACCCGCCTTCTCAGCCCACTTCAGAAGATGCTCTTCATCGAGCGTAAGAAGCATTGTGCAGAAGTTCCGGGCATTTCCATGTACGAGAGCCTGAGAGACAAAGGGGCACAAAGATTTGAGTTTGCCTTCGATTTTTTGCGGTGCGACGTATTTCCCGCCAGAGGTTTTGATCAGATCCTTTTTTCGATCGACGACGCGTAGAAAACCGTCAGAATCCATGCGTCCGATGTCTCCGGTACGAAGCCAGCCTTCATCAAGCGTTTCTGCACTCTTGTCCGGTAGATTGTAGTAGCCGCGCATAATGCCTCGTCCTTTGAGTAAAATCTCATCGTCCTCTTCTGCCAGTTTAAACTCAACGCCGGGTACCGGCTTACCCACCGTTCCAAACTTGTAATTGTCCGGTCGGTTTACAAAACTTGCTGCGCTGGATTCGGTCAGTCCGTATCCTTCCAAGATAAGCACGCCAGCGGCGTGAAAGAATGTGGCAATGTCATAGGATAAGGGGGCACTACCCGAAATGAAAAATTTGAGTTCTCCGCCCAAGCGTGCCTTGATTTTGGAAAAGACCAAAAGATTGGCCATGGCGGATTTGAGACGAAGTACTCCTTTGGGTTCTAGTCCGCGCTGCGTGAGAGCGGACACTTCTTGCCCGACTTCGAGAGACCACCGGAAGATTCGATACTTAAGTGCGCTTCCCTCTTGTGCTCCGGAGACAATCTTATTGTAGAGCTTTTCAAAGATACGGGGAACGGCCGCGACGAAAGTGGGTTTGATGAGTTGTAGGTTTTCACCAATTTTATCGATCCGGCCATCGATGGCCGTTGGAATCCCGATTCGAATCAGCATCACCTCTAAGACCTTGCCAAAGGAGTGTGATAGGGGCAGCCATAAGAACTGCTTATCTGCCGGGGTAAGAAAACCGAGATTACACATCGCTTCTGCTTCAAAGATCCAGCAGTCTTGCAATAATTCCACTCCTTTGGGGCGACCGGTTGTACCCGACGTGTAAATCAATGTTGCGAGGTGATGGGGCTGGATACTTTGGATGGCGTTTTGATAGAGATCCGGTGTCTTTTGATCCAAGCTGTTGCCTTGCTCTTCGAGCTCCGAGAGAGAGATAACCATGGGGTGGTTGACCTTTTTCCCCTTGATAACAATGATCTTTTCCAGTGCGGGAAGCGTTTCTTGGACGGAGAGAATTTTTTTGGTCTGTTCCTCGTCCTCTACGAATATCCAACGCGTCCCGGAGTCGTTAATGATGTACTCACAATCCTCTGCGGTTGAACTGGGGTATATCGTGGTTGTCGCACCGCCAGCCGCTAAAATGCCAAGGTCGACCAAAATCCAGTCTACACACGTATTACACAGTATGGATGCGCGGTTTTCAGATTCCAAACCCAGTGCGTGTAAACCGCATGCAATCGAACGCGCGCGAACGCCAACATCTTTCCACTGTCGGGTTTGCCAAATATCCTCTTCGTCGGGGTAGTAGAATGCTTCTGCGTCGGGAGTGGTTTGCACGCGATGTAAAAACATGGCGGCCACGGATTGAAAATTCTTATCGGACATTTTTTAATCTCATTGACAATTCTATAACTAGCATGTTTTTACCCATTTCAAAGGTTTTGGCAACTCAAAGGCGTATGCTGGCGGCGGAATAATATTTGGATAGATTTGAAATTTACGATAGATTTACCCATTGCGAACAGGAGTAAGAGGAAAGCAATGATGTTACGTCTTCAAGAAGAGAGTCGAGTGAGTTGGGTAGAAGAGGCCATCAAGAACTTGGACGATATTTTGCTGGATCATGCGCACTGTGAAAAGAAGGCTGCGTCCATGGCTTTAAATCTGATGTTTCGGTATCCGCATCACCCGCAACTCATGAAGTCTTTGTCCGAATTGGCGCGAGAAGAGCTTCGTCACTTTGAACAAGTACTGGAGGTCATGAAAAAGAGGGGAATTGACTTTTGCCGTCAAAAACCATCTACTTATGCGGGTCGTTTGGTCTCCATCGTGCGAAAAGATGAACCGGAGCGCATGTTGGATCTCATGCTTTGTGCCGCGATGATTGAAGCGCGCTCTTGCGAGCGGATGAAAATTTTATCAGAGCGTTTGGAAGATCCTTCTCTCGCTCGATTTTATCGCGGGTTACTGGCCTGTGAAGCGCGACATCACCAAGTTTATCTCGATATGCTGGAAACGATTTTTGCGCGCGAGGTCATCCACGAGCGCTTGCGCGACATCTCGAAACACGAGTCTTTGGTTTTACAAACTCCAGACGACTTTCCACGGCTGCATTCGTAGTATTATTTGCTTTTCATGACCCAAACCCCATTCCAATCTGAGCCGGGGTTTTGTTCTTGCAGGATTCTGCATCGTTCCAAATAGGTTTTACAGAGATTGTCTTCTGAATGGAACGAGAGAGCTCTGTTAAAACCCTCAATCGCACGTTCCCAATCCTGTTTGCGATAATGTCGAACCGCGCTGTTGAAATGGTTTACAACATCCATCACGTTGGGAAAATCCTGTTCATCGTAAAAGTCCAGTATTTCGTAAATGGCAACCGGTTTTGTTTTGCCTTTGACCACGACGAGATCGACTTCGCGAATTCGATAGGTACCCTTTAGCTTTTGATAGGTGCCTTCGGATATTAACAGTTTTGCAGAGTAGGCCTTGCACGCGCTTTCGATGCGGGCTCCAAGATTCACCGCATCTCCGATCATGGTGTAGTCCATTCTTTTGGGTGAGCCGATGTTTCCGGCGACTACGTCACCGGTAGCCAAGCCGATGCCGATATCGACGGGGGGTTCTCCGCGGCTTTCCCGTTGGCGGTTCCAAATATTGAGTTCGCGAAGCATCGTAATGGCGCAACGAACCGCTCGATCTTCGTCGTCGTTGTGTCCAACGGGGATACCGAATCCGGCCATGTTGGCGTCGACAATGAATTTGTCGAGCATTCCGACTTCTTTTCGTATACATTCGACCATGTTGGTGTAGTAATCGTTGAGCAACTTAACGGTTCCTTGGGCTCCCAGTTTTTCGGTAATGGTGGTGAAGCTGCGGACGTCGGAAAAAAGAACGGTGGCCTCTACGCTACGGCCCCCGAGCATCTCCTCCCCCTCTGACATGATTTGTTCTGCTAGATTGGCGTCCATATAGC
This sequence comes from Myxococcota bacterium, assembly GCA_036127535.1. Classification (GTDB taxonomy): domain Bacteria; phylum Myxococcota_A; class UBA796; order UBA796; family UBA796. The sequence continues at coordinate 4,780 of JAYYRF010000599.1, forward strand.
GAGACATGGTCGACTTTAGTCGCTTTTCACTGCTGATATCTTCGAGCATG
>JAYYRF010000600.1:0-3099 GCA_036127535.1 Myxococcota bacterium
CAAGCGAGGTGCCTGCTCGATCCAGCGTTCCAAATCGTGCCTGTCTTTACGCTCAAGCAGATGACGAAACAGCTTTTGTTCGAGAGAGTCGTCAATGGAAAGCTGCCCCGACCACAAAGCCAAAAGAAAGGACGCTTCCCCTGCATCGTACAGAACCTGCCCCAATCGAAGTAAGAACCGCTGTAACCCCAATCGTAAAGTATCCTCTCGAATACCGCGTGCGGGAATACTTCTCTGTTGATACGTAATCAGTCCATCCCGTACGGACACACCGGAGACAACCCATTCATAGACAACGGTAAACCAGCGCTGAATCGCCTGAAGATATCCCTTATATTCGGCAATCCAAACCCCGCAGTACGCCAATCGCGTTGTTTCTTCCAATACGATCTGTTGTGCCAGTGCAGATGGCTGAACCCAACTCGATAACAACTCTTCTATGTTATCGATTCGCAAGAGCATATCTTGAAAGACGTGTGTATGCTTGGGAATCCAAAAGGGGTCCGCTATCGGGGCTTCAGACCAAAATTCAATGCAACAAATCTGAAGTGCACGAAACGTATTGGTTCGAACACCGACCTGCGCCAACCATGAAACACGATGAATAAGCGGTACACGAATCCAGGGCTCGGAAGAATCACCGCGTCCCTCCGATAACAATTCGACGGCCCATTCTGCCCCACGCTCAGCGTATGAAACCAAGACCTCCCAAGCTTGAACACCCTTTGGCGGTAAAATGGTCCACTCTTGCCACTCCGCATAGCTCTTTGGGGGGCACTGCAAAGGAGCGAGAGCTTGAACAGCGCGTAGTGGAGGACTGCCCCAAGAGCGACACAAGGTTCGAATCGTCGGAGAAACGATGCACTCCAACGAAGAGAGAGACTCTTTCATGGATAGAACCGGAAGAATATCGACATATCGGATCGACGCCTCTTGAAGAACAACGGGGAGATCGTCGTTTACAGAAGGATCTGCGGAAAAAAATAGACGATGCGTCTCTGCATACAGTGTACTGCTCCAAGCCGAAACCAATACCTCAGGCTCTATACTCGAATTGGGAACGTAAACGGCAAATCGTAAAATCGTCGAGGCAATTTCAAAGGTCAAATCATCGGAGCGTTCCAGTAACCATTGCATCAATACGGATTGAGAAAGTCCCAAAATGCACAGTTCTTTTAATAAGGTCGGCCAATGGGGATCGAGTATGATTTCAATGGGAAGGGAAAGCTCGGATTGTCGAGCAAATCCCAAAATCGCAAAGCGACGCGCCAAGCCGATATGAGGACAAAAATAAGTATTCTGATCAGAGGCAAGCAGTTTGACCCGCAGCAAAACTTCCAACATATACTCTTCAGAAGAACGCGAGAGCCATAAAGATAATGTTTGAATAGCCTGATCTCGGGCTTTTTTATTGGACATAGAAATCTGCTGCAGAAGACCAAGCGCTTGATGACGATTTAATTGTATACCGGAAGCGAGCGTGGATAGGAGCTGAAGGGTCTCTTCGTAAGACAAGGAATCACAAGGCTTTGGCCATCGCAGTACAAAGGCCTTTGCCCAAAAAGCCGCCCAATCTTCCAAATGTAGGGCTCGTAATCCTTCATTGTGAAGAGAAAAATGAGACCAAAAGTATTGCAAAAAGACGATTCGACTGTGAGCAGGACTCTCTGGTATACCTTGTGTTAAGACCGCTTGTAGAAGGTAAATGACATCGAAGGCGGTGTGAACCCCTCCCATATAGCGACTCTCTTTTTCGACCAAAGAGAGAAATGCACTTCCTCTACTTTTCTGTACCGGAGAGAGTGTAGCTTCTAAGGCGAGAAATAGGAGGCGCAGCTCACGATTTCCCCATCCTGCAATTCGGTAATATAATTCATCTCGGGATATAATATCGGGACGCTTTACACAACAAATGATCTGAACATCATGCTGTGTATCCATCGGATGTGTCAAAATGCAACTGGATACACGATGCTCACTCAACCGCTTCACCAACTGTTTCGCTGCATAGCTCTTCCCAACCCCCTTTGCCCCATAAAGCCAGCACGTTAGTGTCTGTCCCAAACGCTTCTGCTTATGTACGATGGATTCTGCAATGTTCGAGATTGGCTTACCACCAACGAGAACGGGAATCTCTACCGAGACCTGAGGGAAAGCGGGGTGCCATAAACCGGAGTCGGCGGGCATACCGCCAGTAATGTTTTGCAGCAGGTTCCAGATCGGTTCGGTATTTTGTAAACCCATGGCCTGAGACATGGGTAAGAGACGCGACTCTTCTTTATAAAACCAGCTGGGAAACGCAGAGTCTCGTCCATTGACAAATCGAGAGAGGGAACTAATGAAGGCGTTGTCTTGCAGCGGTTCAGGCAACGATGTGGATATAATTCGAGCCATATCAATCGCGACTTCTTGCTGCTGCTTGCCACATGACCTCAACAAGGCGCGGAATTCCTTTTTCCATTGCAGCCTTTGTTCATCGCTCAAGGAGGGAACAATAGACATTACACTGCTCTCAGAGCAGAAAGTCCGGAAAAACTATCGCGGAAGTCTCTTACACGTTCGGTTGCGATAGGCGGTAACAACCTCGCCCGAAGTTCCCAGAACGACGTGGATTCCTTCGTACTTCTTGAGGCAAACTCCTTGTTTTTGCGCACTTTGAATGGAGCGCCTGTCGAGGCGATAAACCTCTCGACCCTGATTCCAATAGCGGCGACCATATACAATTGTGGCTTCGATCCCTTCTGTAGGGATTCTTCTACCGGAGATTCGTCTCCAAGCGTGTTCTGTGAAACCTTTGGGGGCCATGGAAAATCCTTTGTACTATACATAGAATAGTTGATTCCTTTTCAAACTGTAAAAGAATTAAGCAATAAAAGTTGCGCAACTTTCGCAATCGCATTTCTTAACTTAATTAAACATTTTCGTAAGGTCATTGTCAAAGAATTGGCATTCGAAAAAAGATAGAGTATGGTGTAAGGAATCAATATTTGAGGAGATACCATGTTTTTGGCTTTAATTACCACTCTTTACGCCGCTCCCCCCACCCCTTCTACTCCCCCGATTATCAACGGAGAGACCGCAACGTCGGATGACTTCCCC